>JAUJLZ010000002.1:0-15742 GCA_030447125.1 Acidimicrobiales bacterium | reverse complement strand
CGAGCCGGGCCGACGCCATCACCTTGCTCGACGCCTCGCTGAACCAGCGCCTGCACACCGTCACTGACGAGGACGACGACGGCCGGCGGGTGCGCAACGACGCCGAGACCATCGCCGCCCGGGAGAAGCAAGAGGCACTTTCGGCGCGCTTCGCCGCCTGGGTGTGGGAGGAGCCGCAGCGCTCGGCCCGCCTGGCCGAGCGCTACAACGAGCTGTTCTCCAGTGTCGTGCTGCCGACCCATGACGGCGCCCACCTGAGCCTGCCCGGCTTGGCCCGGACCTTCGAGCCCCACCCCCACCAGCGAGACGCCGTGGCCCGCATCCTCACTGACGGCCGGGCCTTGCTGGCGCATGTCGTGGGGGCGGGCAAGACGGCCACCATGGTCATGGCCGCCATGGAGCAGCGGCGCCTCGGCCTGGCCGCCAAGCCCGCCGTGGTCGTGCCCAACCACATGCTCGACCAGTTCTCGCGTGAGTGGCTGCAGCTCTATCCCACCGCCCGGGTGCTCATCGCCGATCGCCAGCACCTATCCCGCCAGCGCCGCAAGGAGTTCGTGGCCCGCTGCGCCACGGGTGACTGGGACGGGGTGGTCTTCACCCAGTCGGGCTTCGCCCGCCTGCCCCTCGGCCCCGACCTCCAGGCCGCCTACCTGGCCGACGAACTGGAAGCGGCCCGAGCCGCGCTGGCCGAGTCCCGACAGGGCAAGGGCCTGTCGGTCAAGCGCCTGGAGCGGCGCATCGCCCAGATGGAGGAGAGTTTCCAGCGCCTGTTGGCCCGGGACGCCAAGGACGACGGCGTGCGCTTCGAGGAGACGGGGATCGACCACCTCACCATTGACGAGGCGCATGCCTACAAGAACCGCCGGGTGGACTCCGCCATCGACGGGGTGGGCCAGCCCGGCTCGCAACGGGCCCAGGACCTCGACGCCAAGCTGTGGGCCCTGCGGCGCCGCCACGGCGAGCGGGTGGTGACCTTCGCCACCGCCACCCCGGTGGCCAACTCGATGGCCGAGCTGTGGGTCATGCAGCGCTACCTCCAGCCCGACGTGCTCGACGCCGCCGACCTCGGCGCCTTCGACGCCTGGGCCGCCACCTTCGGGCGTACCGTCACCGCCCTCGAGCTGGCTCCCGACGGGTCCAGCTATCGCATGCACACCCGCTTCGCCCGCTTCCAGAACGTCCCCGAGCTGGTGACGATGTACCGCCAGGTGGCTGACGTGCGCACCGGCGACGACTTGGACCTCCCTGTGCCCCGCCTGGTGGGAGGCAAGCCGGAGACGGTGGTGGTGGCCGCCAGCGAGGGCTTGTGCGACTACGTCGCCGGCCTGGCCGATCGGGCCGAGGCGGTGCGCAACCGCTCCGTTCGACCTGAGGAGGACAACATGTTGAAGATCACCGGGGACGGGCGCCGGGCGGCGCTGGACCTTCGCCTGGTCGGTGAGGAGCCGGACCCCGACGTCGGCAAGCTCCGGGCGGCGGCCGAGCGGATCGCCGGCATCTACCACGCCAACGCCGAGCGGACCTACCCGGGCGAGACCGACGAGTTCTCGCTGCGCCCCGGCAGCCTCCAGCTCGTGTTCTGCGACGCCTCCACGCCGGCCGGCGGTGGCTGGAACGCCTACGACGAGCTGCGCTCGCTCCTGGCACAGCGCGACGTGCCAACCGAGGCGGTGCGCTACGTGCACGAGGCGGGCAGCGACGAGGCCAAGGCCAAGCTGTTCGCCGCCTGCCGGGACGGGCGGGTCGCGGTGCTGGTCGGCTCCACCGACAAGCTGGGCGTCGGCACCAACGTCCAGGCCCGGGCGGTGGCCCTGCATCACCTCGACTGCCCGTGGCGACCAGCCGACATCGAGCAGCGGGAGGGGCGCATCCTCCGCCAGGGCAACCAGAACCCCGAGGTCGAGATCCTGCGCTACGTGAGCGAGGGCTCCTTCGACATCTACATGTGGCAGACGGTGGAGCGCAAGGCCACCTTCATCGCCCAGGTGACCCGAGGCGCCGTTTCGGAGCGCGAGGTCGACGACATCGGGGAGCAGGCGCTGTCCTACGCCGAGGTCAAGGCCTTGGCCACCGGCAACCCGCTGATCATGGAGAAGGCCGGTGTCGACGCCGAGGTGGCCAAACTCATCCGCCTGTCCCGCTCGCATGACGAAGACCAGCACCGGCTGCGGCGCACCCTGGAGGCGGCCGAGCGCCGGGTCGACACCGCTACCCGGCGGACGGGCGTCCTGCGGGCGGCGCTGGATCGCCGGGTCGACACCCGAGGTGACCGCTTCGCCATTGTCGTCGACGGGCAGCGCTTCACCAAGCGGGTCGACGCCGGTGCGCACCTCCGTCGCCTGCTTCTTGACCAGCTCAGCTCGGCGTTGCTGGGGCAGCCCGGCCCGCTCGAGCCGGCAGGCGACCTCGGCGGGTTCACCCTCCTGGCCAGGGCCGAAACCAGGGTTGCCCCGGAATCCAAGGTCGTCATCGATGGTGCTGATTCCGAGGTCAACATCTCCGCCGATGACCTTCGCCACGGCGATCCTGTCGCCCTGGTGACGCGTCTCGAGCGGCGGCTGCGGGGCCTCGACGATTCCCTTGCTGAGGCGCTGGAAACCGCGTCGACGGCGGGAGCCGAGGCCGAGCGGGCGCGTAGCCGCCTCGGGCGGCCGTTCGAGCATGACGCTCGGCTTCGACACCTTACGCAGCGCCAGCAGGAGATCGCCGAGCTGCTCGTCGAGAACCATGAGCTCGAGCACTCGAAGGACTGGGTGCCGCCGCCACGACCACATGATGACGGGCGACGACCCCCGGACTTCCTTGCTCAGTGTGACGCGCGAACCGCAGGTGCAGGGCTAGCTCGAAGCCTGTAACGAGCGATATGCCATTGCCCCACGCGGGACAAAGGGCCATCGATACCCCTGGGCGAGTGGAGGCTCTGTCGCCCCTACCTGGCCACCCGCTCGGGATCCCTTGCTGGAACTCCGCTCGAGCGTTTCGTGGAAGGGGCGGCGGCGTTGGCATCTGGTGCCGGTCGTGCACTTCACCCGTGCTGGGCGGGCCCCTGCTTGCCCGCTGATCTCCGCATAGAAGGCCTGCACCACCTGCCTGGCGTCCCAACCAGAGTCGGCGACGAATGCCACGGCATCGTGGGCGCTGGCCAGGAAGCGGATGTAGGGCCGCCGCCGCTCGGTGACGGTCCGCCAGGGGAGCAGTACTCCGGGTGCGGGGTGTCCGGTCAGATGAACCGCTCCGGGGCAAGGGTGATGGTGTGCTTCACGATGCGGTCGAGCCGGTCCCGCAGGCGACGGTTGAGGTCGCCGTGGCGTCCGGCGGCGATGTCGAGCGCCGCCCCGGAGAAGCGGGCAACAGCGACGGGGACGAGGTGGCCGAGCACCATGCGCCGGAACAGCGAGCCTCGCTCCTCGATCAGCTGGGGAACCACAGCGGGTGCTCACGGCTCGCCGGGTCGACGCCTGGCCAGTACAGCCGCACCGCCCCCCTAACACCGACAGCTGCGGGCCCAGCCGGTCCGTGAGGGCGAAGCTGGCGGACGTCGAGTCGCGCACGGCCACGTGGGCGATGCGGGAGCCCAGACGCGGCCAAGGCGCGGGCGAGCTCGGCGATGTCCTCGTCGCCCAATGCGCCCTCGACGGCGGCGTCGGTCAGGTTGCGCATCGCCGTTTCATCTCCGCGCCGGACGAGGTCCTCTATCACGGAACTGGCCGTCACCAGCCCATTCTTCACGCCCCTCAGGTGCCCTCGGCGTGGCCTCCTGGTTTGGGCTCGATAACTGATCGTTATCGCGCCCATAAGACTGGTGCCATGGCCCAGGAGTCCGACATTGAGATCGTCCCCGCCCAGCTCGTCGACCAACTCGAGCGGCTGCGGACCAAGGCGGTCGAGTACGCCGAGAAGGCCCTGGGCCGATGCGACCACGAAGGCCTACCGGACGGACTGGGGCGGAGTTCACCACCTGGGCCAAGCACCACCGGCTCACAACCCTGCCGGCGAACCCGCTCACGGTCGCCTGCTACATCGTGGAGCTGGCCACGGTGGCCAAGCCCTCAACCATCGCCCGGTGCCTGGTGTCGATCGGTGAATACCACCGAGCCGCCCGGCTCCCCTCGCCGACCGAGGACCCCGAGGTCGAGGCGGTGTGGGCCGGTATCCGCCATGAGCATGGGACGGCAGCGGATGTAGCGGAGCCCATCGGGGTGGACTTGTTGCGCAGCATGATCGCCAAGCTGCCTCCGGCGCCCGAGGGAAGCGGGACAAGGCGCTGCTCCTCATGGGCTTCGCCGCCGCCCTTCGACGATCGGAGCTCGTCGCTCTCGACACGGCCGACGTCATCAAGAGACGTCAGGGCCTGGTGGTCAACATCCGACGATCCAAGAGCGACCAGGAGGCGATGGGGCGGCGGGTGGGCGTCCCCTACGGCTCGAATCCAGAGACGTGCCCAGTACGCGCCGTCGAGGACTGGTGCCGGGCCGCCCGCATCGACGAGGGCCCCCTGTTCCTCACCTTTGACCGTCGGGGGTGCCTCACGCAGAACCGCCTCCATCCGTCGGCCGTGCCCAGGATCGTGCGGCGTGCGGTGAAGGCGACCGGCATAGACCCTGAGCCCTACTCCGCACTCTCTCCGGGCAGGACTGGCGACGGCGGCGGCCGAGGCGGGAGTGTCCGAGCGGGCGATCATGGCTCAGACCGGCCATCGCAGCCTCACCGTCGCCCGGGGCTACATCCGAGAAGGCTCGCTCTTGCGCGAGAACGCTGCGGCAGCCGTGGGACTGTAGCGGCTAGGACGTCTCTAGGACTGCGTCATCAGGCCCAAACGCCCCCCAGTCGCCCACGAGTCCAACCCCGCCACACTCCGGCAGCTGCGGAGCGACCGGTGTTCCTCGGTGGTGGACCGAACCAGCGACAACGGCCCCGGGTTCGCTCCGGACGCCGTGACGGAATCGGGCCAACGCCTCTCCGACAGCCGCTCACCGGCCGCCCGGTCACCTGCCCCTGGCGGAGCCCGACTCAGCTCAGACGGGCCGAGGGCCACAGCAGGCCGAGGGAGTCGCGAGGCGTCCGGGACGCCCCACAAAAGCACGAAAAAGCGCTCCGAGCGAGGCGGCCGCAGTCAGGTGCCCGGCGGCGACCCCCAACCGCCGCTGGCCGCCGGCTTCCGACGCCCCATCGACCACTTGGTCTCGAAGTAGCCCGCCGATGAACACAACTCGTGTGGCAAGCGCTCGGAGTGGCGCTGACGGTCCACGTCGAGCTTCGCCGGCACCCCGTGACCTACCGGCGACACGGGTGTCAGCGCGACGGTGTGGCACTCTGCGAGGATGGGTGCCGCTCCGCCGCCTACGTCCCCAGCTGTGAGCCGGCGCATGCGACTCCAGCGCTCCCGTGACACCGCTCCGGAACTAGCGCTCCGCCGGCTGCTTCACCGACAAGGGCTTCGCTATCGGGTGCACCTTGCGCCGATAAGGGGACTGCGTCGGACGGTGGACATCGTGTTCGGCCCGGCCCGGACGATTGTCGAAGTGCGGGGGTGCTTCTGGCACGGGTGCGACGAGCACGGGACCACGCCGCGGGCGAATGCCGAGTGGTGGGCAGCCAAGATCGAGAGGAACCGGCGGCGGGGCGCCGAGACTGAAGCGCTGCTCCGGTCCGCGGGTTGGGAGGTCATCGTCGTGTGGGAACACGAGGACCCTGGACTAGCCGCAGCGCGCGTCGCCGATGCCGTTCGAACTCGTCGGGCTGCCGCCGATCGGCGCTCCCTGTACGCGGCGCCCTCGACTCCTGACCGTGACCCGGGGACCCCCGGGCAAAGTCACCATCGTGCGTCGACGGCACAGGCAACGACCGGGCCCCCCGGTGATCGACCTCACACCGCTGGATCCGTCGCACCCCTGGAGTACGCTCGGGCCGCAGGCGGAGAATATTCATCAGGCGGCGCCACCGGCATGAGCAAATACCCAACGGCAGTCGACCTCTTCTCCGGTGCTGGCGGGCTGACGCTCGGTCTCCGGCGTGCCCGCTTCCGTGTGCTTGGCGCCGTGGAAGTGGACCCCCTGGCCGCGGAGACCTATCGCTCGAACTTCACCTCGGTGCACCTGTGGGAGATGGACATCCGGCGGTTGTCCGTTGCCCGCGTGATGCGTGAGTTGGCGCTCCATCCCGGATCACTCGACCTGCTCGCGGGCTGCCCACCCTGTCAGGGGTTCTCGACGCTCCGGTCACTCAATGGGCACCGCTCGGTGGTGGACGACCGCAACGACCTCGTCTTGCAGTTCGAGCGGTTCGTGCGTGGCCTTCGGCCCAGGGCGGTCATGTTGGAAAACGTGCCCGGCCTCGCAACCGATCGACGTCTGACGGGCCTCGTCTCGACGCTTGAGGCTATGGGCTATTCGGTGACGACGAGTGTGCTGGACGCCTCCAGGTACGGCGTACCCCAGCGCCGTCGACGGATGATCCTCGTCGCTGGTCGACGACGAGCGATCCCCCTCGCGGCTGGCGAGGAACAGACAGCGACGGTACGTGAGGCCATCGGCCAGCTCCCCCGGCCCGGCAGGAGTGGAGACCCCCTCCACGATCTCGGCGAAACGAGGCAGCCCAAGATTCGCGAGCTAATCGCCCGTATCCCGAGGGACGGTGGGAGCCGTGTGTCGCTCGGCGAGGAAACCCAACTGGGCTGCCACCAGCGGTGCGACGGGTTCTACGACGTGTACGGGAGGATGGCCTGGGACGACGTCGCCCCCACCATCACCAGCGGGTGCGTCAACCCCTCAAAGGGCCGGTTTCTGCACCCCGAGCAGGACCGTGCCATCACCCTCCGGGAGGCGGCTCTCCTGCAGGGGTTCCCGCCCCGCTACCGGTTCTCGCTGAGGCGCGGCAAGTACGCGGCGGCCGAGATGATCGGTAACGCCCTGCCGCCAGCGTTCGTCCAGGCACACGCGGCCGAGATCCGGGTCCGCGTGGCCGCCCGACCGAAGGGGGTCGCGCCGTGGTCATGATCGACATCGGTGCCGTACTGGAGGCCGAGCTCACACTGGCGCAACGGGAGGCAGCGGCCGATCTGAGCGCCGAGGTTCTCGCCATCGCCTGTGCTGGGTCGGGCAAGTCACGCACACTTGCGTTTCGCATCGCACGACTGGTGGCCGAGGGGGTCGACCCTCGCGGCATCGTCGCGTTCACGTTCACCGAGAAGGCGGCGGAGTCGATCAAGCTGCGCGTGTCCCGCGCCCTGTCTGTGGTGGGGATCGACCCCACGGTGCTCGGGGCCATGTACGTCGGCACCATCCACTCGTACTGCAAGGACCTGCTCGGGGCCATGGACGCCACCTACCGTCAGTACGAGGTTCTCGACGAAAACCGCCTCAAGCTCTACCTCATCTCCCGCTATCCGCAGCTGGACATCAGGCCACTGCGCGACGCAAGGGGCAGGCCGCGCTACTTCCAGGTGATTCGCGAGGTGGCCGACGCCTGGACCATCGCCAACGAGGAAATGCTCGACCTCGCCCGGATCTCGCAGCTCGACCCCCAGCTGGGCGCCGTCCTGGGGAACATCTCGGCCGGCCTCGACCGCGACCGCTTCATCGACTTCACCCTGATGATCCGCCGGGTCGTCGAGGCGCTCGCCCGGCGAGACCCGGCCGTCGAGCGCGTCGTGGCGACGGTCACCCACCTGATGGTCGACGAATACCAGGACGTCAACGCCGTCCAGGAGCACCTGGTGCGCGAGCTGCACTCACGCGGAACGAATCTGTTCGTCGCGGGCGACGACGACCAGTCGATCTTTGCCTTTCGCGGGTGCGACGTCACCCACATCCTCGATTTCGAGGGCCGCTATCCGGGATGCGCCCGCCACAACCTCACGCACAACTTCCGCAGCACCGAACCCATCGTCGATACCGCCGAGGCGTTCGCCGCGGCCGAGCTTGGTGCGACGCGGCTGGCGAAGAACCCGACCGCCGACACCCCGCCCGGTCCCCGCGACTACCGCACCCTCTGGTTCCCCGATCGTCCCACCGAGGCGGCCTGGGTCAGCGGGATGATCGAGGCTCTGCTCGGCACCGAGTACGTGGAGCGCGATGGCAACGTGCGTGGGCTCACCCCCGCGGACTTCGCCATCCTCATGCGATCGACGCGGATGGGCGAGACGGGCGGTGCCCCGCGCCACGCGGCCTTCACCGATGCGCTCACGGCCGCACGTGGCGGCGCGGGCATTCCGTTCAGCCTGGCGGCGGCGGGCGGCATCTTCGACCGCCCCCACGTCGCCGTCCTCCGGGACACCTTCGAACTGCTCCGCGCCGGCAACCCGTCGCGGGGCGACGCCCGTGCCCACTTCGACAACAACGTCGTCCCCCTGTTCCCGCGGGCCCGGTTCGACGACTTCGCCCGCGTCCTCGCCGAGTGGGGCCGTCTGATCCACACCCCGCCCGGTGGCACGCGCCGCCGCGTCTACCCGCAGCTGCTCCTCCAGGACCTGCTCAACTCCTTTGCCCTGCCGGAGACCCATTTCGATGACGGGATGATGCACGACCTCGGCGTGTTCAGCCGAATCCTCCAGGACGTGGAGACCGTCTACCTCAGCATCGACTCCGCCCGCCGCTTCGAGGAGCTGTTGAACTTCCTCCAGAACGTGGCCGAGAACGGCTACGACGCGGCCACCGAAGACATCCTGCGCCGGCCGGACGCCGTGACGGTGGCCACCGTCCACAAGGTGAAGGGGCTCGAGTTCCCGGTTGTGTTCATCGTCGACGCCGAGGCGCAGCGGTTCCCCAAGAGCAACAGCAGTTATTCGGGCTGGCTCCCGCCGGGGTTGCTGCAAGATCCCATCAGTCGAGGCGCTTACCACACGACGCGCGCCGAGGAAGCCCGCCTCTTCTACACCGCCATGACGAGGGCGGAGCGGTACCTCTACATTTCCGGCTGCGAGAACCTGCCGGGGGGTCGGCGCCGGCGGGCCCGCTCGCCGTTTTCGCTGCGACTCGCCCATCCAGAGATCACCGACGACTCGAACGGGTTGCCAGCCGGCCTGACGCCGCACCCCGAGGTGCGGCGCATCGACGAGATGATCGTGCCGACGACCTACTCGGAGATCCGCTACTACCTGCGCTGCCCCCGCGACTTCCGGTTCCGCAAGTCGTTCGGCTTCAGCCCGCCCATCACCGAGATGTTCGGGTTCGGGAGCACCATCCACGCGGCGGTCGGCAAGCTCCACGAGCGTTACGCGGCAGCCGTGCCCAGCGAGGAGGACGCCGAGGTGGTGCTCCGCCAGATGTTCCACCTCAAGCACGTGCCCGAGAGCCGAGACCCGGTCAACCGCCCCGGGGGGTACGAGAACGCCAGGGAGAGCGGCGTCCAGATCCTGCGGCGGTATGCGCGGGACTATGCCGACGACTTCACCCGCGAGCGCCAGGTGGAGGTCCGCTTCGAGATCCCTGTCAGCCAGGCGGTGATCACCGGCTCCATCGACCTGCTTCTGCGCTACGACCAGAACGACGAGATCGTCGATGCGTGGGTGGTCGACTTCAAGACGATGGAAGGGGGCCCGGACCCAACCGACAATGAGGAGCTCGACTGGACGGAGATGTCGCTCCAAGTCCAGCTCTACGCCAAGGCGGCCCGCGAGGTGCTGGGCGAGAACGCCCGCACCGGCGCCGTCCACCTCCTGAAGGACGGCCAGCGGGTCGAGGTCCCCGTCGACGACGACGCGCTCGAGGCCGCCGTCGGCAACGTGGAGTGGGCGGTCGGGCGCATCCTCGACTCCGACTTCCCGATGCGGCCGCACCCGGACAAGTGCGATGCCTGCGACTTCCAGGCGCTATGCCCACAGCAGGGCGAGCAGTTCAAGGTGAACGCCCTGCCACCGGAGATCCACCTTCCAGACCCACTCGGCGCGCGACGCGCTCGCTCGTTCAGTCAGTACCGGCCGTGAAGGGTCCGGGCGCGGCCCTTCGAGTCGCGTGCAGGACGTCGACGAGGTGGCCGAAGGTCTTCACCCCGCTGGCGAGCGCCCGTTCGAACGGCCGCTGCGGGACGAACAGGTGCCGCCACGTGCCGTTGCCGCTTCGCGTCAGCCGGTCGCACCACAGTTCGGCGGCCTGGCGCTTCAGCTCCGTGTTCGTTCTGATCTCGCCCTTCGTCTCGGCCAGGTACCACACATCTTCGTCGTCGGAGCCGCGGACCAGGACCACGAAGTCCGGGTGGTACTGCCGTGCCCGGTTGTTCTCGTAGTAGGTGACCGAGAACCCGAGCCGCTCGTTCTTGAGGTAGCGGACGACGTCGTTGTTCGGCCCGTCGAGGAAGTCGGCGAACTGGCGCTCGAGGTCGGTGTGGCAGGGCACGCGGGTCAGGTGGCACTTGCGGCCCCGGGCGGTGATTCCCGTCCAACGCGACGAGCGGATGCGGCCGCTCTCGAGCTGGGGCGGGTCGCCGAATATCGGCACGGTGGTCGTCCCGGCCGGTGCCCCCTGTATCGCCGTCTCGAGGATGTCGAGCGCCCGCCGGGCCCAGTAGTACATGCCGATGTCGGTCTTCTCGCTCGTCCTCTCCGCCTCCACGCGGCGCCCGACATACGCGGTGACGAGGTCGAGGCACTCCTCGAACGTCGGCCCGACGTCGAGGTCAGCCAGGCCCGCCGGGTGGGTCGCCTCGTAGAGCTCGCGGGCCAGGGTGAACGTGGAGCGGAGCAGCGGGAACTCAGAGCGGAACTCGGCGAGGGTCATCACCTCCTCCGGCTGGCCGCCGACGACGGGTCGGACCCGCACCTCCGTCGGCGTCTCCCGCGGGTTGATGGTCATGCGCTCCAAGCCGTCGACGTTGACGATGTCGACCAGCGGCTCGGCCGTGCTGAGCGCCCAGGACCGCACGTGCGGGACCCACATGGAGAACCGGATCTTCTTGGGATCGGGTTCGATGACCGTGGGCGTCTGGCCCCACGTACCCGAGCGCGGGCGCTTGCGGCGCTCGACCGGGAAGCCCACGAACGGGATGCCGAACGCGTCGACGGTCTCCTCGTCGGGCCGGTTGACGTTGGCCAGCCGCTCCTCGATGGGCTGGTTGAGCACCGTGTAGTCGCTCCGCCGAAGGCCCCGCCCGACGACCTGCTCCGTCAAAAGCGGGGACCCGAAGGCCCGAAGGCCGATGATGTGGCTGACGTTCTTGACGTCCCACCCCTCGGACAGCATGTTCACGCTGACGATGCAGCGAACGTGCTCGCCCGGTTTTCCCGCCCGGCCGACGGTGTTGACCATCTCCCGAAGCACGGCCTCGTTGCCGCGGTCGGCGTCGAACACCTTCGAGTCGACCTGGATCGAGTTCCACGTCCGCGGGTCGTCCTCGTCGGGGTTCGACAACAGGTCGGGATAGTGCGTCTTGAGGTGTTCGAACAGCCAACGCGCCCGCGTCGCGTCGTTGGCGACGACGAGCATGACCGGCGGGGGACCCGCACGCATGCCCTGCAACTGGCCCTCCCACTCGAGGTAGCCCTTCTTCCAGCCCGAGTAAATGTGCTCGAGGGCGCCGCGACTGGCCCGCAGGTACTCCTCCTTGGTCTTTGCCTGCTTCACCAGGTCCCACAGGTCCAGATAGACCCGGCCCTGCTCGTCCGGGTCGGGGAGACGCACGACCTTGACCAGACCTGACTCGAACGCGTCGTACACCGAGAAGTCCGAGACCAACCACTCGAACAAAGTCCCCTCGGGCTTCGGCGACCCCGATCCGTACCACGGCGTCGCGGAAAGGTCGACGACAAGGGGAATCCTGGCACCCCCTGCGATCTCCCGGATAATCCTGCTCCACTTGATGTAGCCAGGATCCTCACCCCGCGAGGCCCGCTTCTCCCCGTATACATGGTGCGCCTCGTCGTTGATCACGACGAGGTCCTTCCATCCCCCAAGAAAGCGGCGTATGGGGGTCGCGGGGTCGCGTCCCCCACGGCGTTGCATCGCCGTGAGGACGGAAGCCGGCACGAACCGCCCCGCGCCCACGACGTCGTCCTCGGCGACCCAGTCGTCGCGGCCCTCGGCGAGGGGGATCGCGTGCCAGTTGCGCACGAGCACGTTCGGACGGAAGTCGCCACGGTACTCGGGGGGCACCAGGTCGAACTCGTCGTAGAGGTTCTCCTGGCTGGAAGGGTCCAGGCCGGCCCCGGTCGGCGCTCCCGTGCGCTCGTCGATCCCGCGCACCCGGTCTCGCACCGTGAGGTTCGGGACTACAACCAGGAAGTTGGTCGACAGCGTCGACCCCGAGACCTTGGTCTTGTGGAGCGTTGACCACACGATGAGCATCGCCATCACGAGTGTCTTGCCGGTACCGGTGGCGAGCTTCAGCGCGTACCGAAGTAGGTCACCCGTCTCCGGCATCCGGGGCCGGCCCATCACCTCGTAGAGGTAGATGACGGTTTCGATCGCCTCCTGCTGGCAAAAAAAGAGCCGCCGGTTTTCGACCGAGCGCTCCTCGTCGCGGCCGAACCACCAGTCGAGAAGCGTGCCCGTGACGATGGCCGTGTCACCCCAAGGGCGCTCTCTCCACGCGCGCACCTCGTCGCGGAGCTGGTTGACGAAGTCGTTGAGCTGCTCCTCCGCGGCCAACGAGTCGGCGAAGAGCCGCGCCTCCTTGCCCACGACTCCGGCGACCCCGCCCTTCACCTGTCGGGCCGAGGCGCGGTAGCGAAGCGAGGGCCGGCGGCCGTCCTCCAGCCGCGAGCGCGCTCCGGGGAGCAGTTCGTAGTGCCGATCCGGTTCCCGGAAGGCGTCGCAGATCACGACACGGTCGACGACGTATCCCGCCGCCCCCGACTCGAGGAGGCGCCGGTCCTTCGCCGCGATGTCGGTCACGGCGCGGCGATCGACCGGACGACCGTCGACTCATTGCCGAACACGTCGACGACCTTGACCGCCACGCGTCCGTAGCCGCCTGCCTGGAACGGGTCGGACTCGGTGCGCAGCGCCCACTCCTCGGGCGCGATCTCCACCTTGAGCGCCCGTTCGATCGCCGGCTTCTTGTTGAAGTCGAAGAACATCTGGCAATCGACGAAGCAGTCGCCGTCGTAGTCCTCGTCCAGGTACCAGGCGGCGACGTAGCCGGAGCTTGCGGGCTTGTATTCGGTGACCCGTCGCTTGCGGTCGAAGACCGCCACACCCGACAGCGTGACCACGTGACGCCCACCCTCCACGGTGGCGATGGCCACATCGGGAACAGCGAGGGGCGAGAACAGCATGTCCGGCTGTGTCACCTTCAGCCCTTCGGCAAGCGTGTCGGGGCGGATCATCATCAGCCGGACGCCGACCTTCCGGTCCTGCTCCAGCTGCTTGGTCACCTCGTTCACGTTCGTCTCGAACGCCCAGCCGAGAACGTGGACCTGGTCAAGGCCCGCCAGCGCCGCCTCGCTGACCGCCTCGTGGATCTGACGGCCCGTCACCCGTCCCGAGATCGGACCCACCGAAATCCCCGTCGACCCCTGCTCCTCCTCAAGGACGGCGTGGAGGAGTCCCCCGGACGGGGTCAGCGACGCGCCCCGCCGGTACAGCCGGCACACGACGCTGACATAGTTCTCCAGCTTGCCAGCGTCGGCCCCCTCTCCCACGAGGTAGCCCTTCCAGTCCTCCACCGAGTAGCGACCGAGCGTGGCCACTTCAAACGGTCCCGTGACGCGCACGGCGTTCGGGTCGACGAGCGGGTGGTCGACGAGGTCGACCTTCTCCGGCTCCATGTCGTAGGCCTCGCTCTTCAACGTGACCCGATCGACGGTCCGGTAGACGAAGCCACCAGACACCAGGCCATTGCGGGTCCGGTAGTGGTCAAACACCGTGGAGAGGAGCCGGCGGCGCGCGATGTTGATAGCCACCCGCGACGTGTCGCAGGTGATCCAGCGCCGCCCGAGCTTCTCCGCCGCGGTCGCGGTGGTGCCCGAACCGCAGGTGGGGTCGAACACCAGGTCGCCAGGATCGGTCGTCATGGCGATGCACCGCTCGACGACCTTCGTGTTGGTCTGAACCGCGTAGACCTTGGGTTCGGTGAACGAGCCCGTGCCCGTGTCGAGCCAGATGTTGGCGATCGGAGAAACGGGCATGTCGTCGTAGTAGCGGACGTACCGCAGCGAGTTCCCGGAAACCTCGATCCGCCCCTTCTCCGCGAGGCGACTGAGACCTTCGACGGTCGTCTTCCAGTGGCTGTTGGGGCTGGGGTAGAAGGTGCGTCCCTCGAAGCGGAAGGGCTGCGGGTCCTTCGCTGCACCCTGCGAGCTGAGGTCGCCCAGGGTGTAGACCCGCCAGTCCGAGGGCAGGTCCTGCATGTTCTCGAGCTCGTCGCGCGTCAGGCGCCGGCGCCGTCCCTCCGGCAGCTCCACCCGATTGTACACGCCGGACCCCTCGAGCCCGATCGCCTTCGTCTGGTAGAGCTGCCGGTACTTGACCTGCGAGACATCCTTGGCGTACCAGACCAGCACGTCGAACACGGATGAGAGCCGCTGTGTGGTGAAGCCCGTGGTCTTGTTGAACGCGACCGAGGCGTAATAGTTGTCGGCGCCGAAGACCTCGTCCATCAGCAGCCGGACGAGGTGCTCGTTCTCGACGTTGATCTGCACGAACACGCTGCCAGAGTCGGCGAGCAGCTCCCTCGCCAGGTACAGCCGCTCCTGGAGGTACGACAGGTAGGAGTGAATGCCGAGGGCCCAGGTGTCGTGGAACGCCTTGATCGTGACGACGTCGTCCGCCTGGTCCCTCTGGTCGTTCTCGGCGGTGTCAATCCGCTGCTGGAAGTTGGCGTCGTACTTGATCCCGTATGGGGGGTCGACGTAGATCGTCTGGACGCGCCCGCGGAGGCCCTCGTACTCGATCAACGACTCCATGACCGCCAGAGAGTCACCGCACACCAGCTTGTTCTTCCATCCCTCGTCGTGCGTGTAGAACGCGACGCGCTTGTCCCGGTCGCCCTCCCGCAACTTCTTCTCCAGTTCGGCGAAGAGTGAGCCCTGCTCCACGCTCCGCTCGTGTGTCGCAGGCTGTCGGGCCCGATCGACGATGCGGGCGATGCGCGACTCGACAACGACCTCGTTGCGTTGAAGCGGCAGCACGGGGACGTCGCGACGGCTTCGCTTGCCGCACCAGAGCAGCACCGGGTCGACGACCGGGTCCAGATCCACGACGACCAGTTGGTCGCCGTTGCCCGGTAAGCGGATCAGGTCGAGGGAGGTCGGCCAGCTCTTGCCATCGAGGGGAAGCGTGACGACGTGCTCGTCGCCAAGCAGCGACGTGTGTCCCGTCTCGGGCGTCCGGGGCTCGGTGACCTCGGGGTAGTCGTACCGGCTCAGTCGCTTCGGTGCGGCTCGCCGGCCACCACCGCTGCTCGGCTTCTTCGGTCCCGACGGCATCCGCTCGACCTTTCCGCCGTAATGAGGGCTTGACCACCTGAGAGAGAAGGTACTTCGCCGGGACGACCAGCCTCGTGAATGTGGCGTCATCCTCATCGGCCCGTCGCGTCAACTGAGGGCTCTAATCGTCGGGCGCGGCATCGTCCTCGCTGGCATCGGCCCGGGCGGCGCATCCGCCGAGACGGCAGGAGGACTCAAGGCCCCACCGACGGAATCGACCCGCCTGTGGACTGGACTGGCTCGGAGACCTCACCGGGCCAGTAGTCCGCGGTTGCAGCTCGCTTCGGAGCCGGGCGCGCTCGCGGCGGTGGATCTGCGCACGCGCCCGACGGGCGCCCTTGCGAGCCGTCGACGGGAGCACGGACCGCGCCATGTCGCGGGCCT
>JAUJLZ010000150.1:1861-5549 GCA_030447125.1 Acidimicrobiales bacterium | reverse complement strand
CGGATCGGCGTCGCGGTAGTAGGCCAGGCCCTGGAGCAGGGCGCTGGCGCAGTTCCCGATGCCGGCGACGGCAAGGCGGATGGCGGGTGCTGGGTCGGTGCTCATGGGTTACCTCCGGTCGTTTCCCTGTCTCGGTCTTCGCCTAGCTCGTCGCCCAGCTCGTCGCCTCGGTGGCCGCCGGCTTGTTCCTCGCTGGCGATCAGTCGGCCGATCCACGCGATGTCGTTCATCGTCGATTCGGTGTCGTGCTCCATCAGGGCCCGGACGTAGGGGTCGTCGCTCCCGCGGGCGGCGACCACCCGACGGGTCTCGACGAGACGTTCACGCAACGTCGCACACCGGCGCTCGAGCAGGTGCAGGCGCGTGGGGCGGTCGCACCAGCGAAAAAAGGCGACCTTCATGCCGAACGACCGCTCGTCGTCGGAGGAGTCGGCCATGAGCTCGGACAGGCGGGCCTCGCCCACCTCGGTGATGCCGTAGACCTTCTTGTTGCGTGGCCCCCGGGTGGCCCGGCGCCGGGCCCGGAAGGCGGCGGCCTCCCCGGCGAAGGAACCGGTCATGGGCGTGGCTGTCGCACTGATGTCGTCGACGGCGACGACGGAGACCGCCCCTTGGCGCTCCAAGCGGTTCAGGGCCGGGTAGAGCGAGCCGAACGAGACGCTGCACAGGGGCCCGAGGGCCGTCCGCAGGTGCTTCTTGAGCTCGTAGCCGTGCAGGTTGGCCTCTTTCAGGATCCCGAGGATGGCCAGCTCGATCACGCGGGTCAACCTATCGGTTCGATATATCGACGACAACCAGATATGGCAGAATCCCTGATCGGGTGAGCTCCCCGGACGAGCGGACGGCGGCGGGGCTCGGTACCCTCACGCAGTGCCGTTTGGCCTGGAGCAGGCGGGAGGAGACGGGGTCAACGCCTCGGGAGAGGTCGACTACCGTCTCGCCCGCCAGGCGATCATCGCCGAGTACCGCAAGGGTCGCCTCGCCCGCCACGAGGTCTGCGACGCCCACCCCGAGTTGGTGCGGGCGGCTCGCAACGTCGGAGAGGAGTCAGCTCAGCCGTGCCCGATCTGCGACGACGCAAAGCTCGCGCTCGTGACCTACGTGTTCGGGACGAGGATGCCGGCGAACGGCCGGTGCGTGACGACCCCCAAGGAGATGCAGCGCCTGTCGAGCGGAAGCGGCGAGCGCGTCGCCTACGTGGTCGAGGTCTGCCCCAACTGTTGCTGGAACCACCTGACCCGCACCTTCCCCCTCGCACTGGGTCGCTCGCCGCGCTCGGCCCCCTCCGGCTGAGCGCCGCCGGCGCCGCCACCGTCCTGGCCCTCTCCTCGACTGGTCACGTCGGCGTCCTGGCCGCGTTGCTGGCGGTGCTGGTGGCCCAGCCGCTCGGCGTCGGCGCCGTGCTCCTCGCCGGGCTCGCCGTCCTGGAGCGCTGGGGGAGCCCGTCTCTGGAGGCGGTGGCCGGAGCCCAGTCGGTGCTCGGACCCGGCGGTGTGGTCGGCCCGGCCAGCGCCGCCGCCTCGGCCTGGTTCACGGCGGCCGCCTTGGTGCTGGCCTCGCCCCGGGCCGCGGGCCGGGAGGATGACGCCGCCGCGGGATCATCGCGCCGTCACCGTCTCCGACCCGCTGCCCTGGTCGTCGCCCTGGCCACTGGTTCGACCGCTGCCCTCGTGGTCGCCGGCCCCGAGCTCGCCGTCGACCTGCCGCTCCGGCTGGGGGCCACGGTCCTGGCGGTGGCCCTGGCCGTCGTGGTCTCCTCGCAGCGCTGGCAAGTGGTGAGCGCGGGCCTGGCGCTGGTCGCCGGCGTGGTGGCGGCCGCGCTCGGCGCCGCCGTCACCAGCGGCCGAGTCGGTCTCTAGGAGGGTGATGCGCTGGTGAGTCGAGGTGTGCCGGTGAGTCGACGTGTATAGCGCCGTCCTGGTGGCGGCTCTCGTCGTCCCCGTCGTTGCCGCGCTGGTGGCGGTCCTCATCCCCTCAGGCGGGCGCGCCTCGCCAGGGGAGAGACGGCGACGGGGACCGAGGATCGGGAAGCGTCGGAAGGCGAGCTCGTCCGAGGAGGCCGGTGGGGCCGAGCAGGCCGGCACCGAGCGTGGGGGGGCCGAACCTGCGGTCCTCGACCAGGTGTCGCCCTCGCCGCCCTCGCCGCCCGACCCAGATTCGGCCGGACGGGGGGAGGCAGCCCGACGGGCCGTCCTGCGGGTGGCCGGGCTCACCGCGGCCAGCCTGTGGATCGCTCTCACCCTCTTGGGGGCGGCGACCGCCGGACCGGCCCGCGCCGTCGGCGCGGTGGCGCCGGCTGCTGCCGGCGCCGCCCTCCTCCTCGCCGCCGCCGGTGGTCCGGCTCGTCGATTTCCGGCTGCCGCCGGCGCGCTGGCGCTGGCGCTGGCCACTGGCGGTTTGGCCTTGGCTGTCGGGGACGACGGGGCCGGTTGGGCCATCGCCGGCCTGACGTCAGCAGGGGTCCTGGTCGCTCTGGCCGGACGCGCCGGCAGGGACGAGTCGCTCGGTCCGTCTGCCCTGGTCCTGGCGGGCACGGCCGCCCTCGTGGGTGGACTGGCCCGGTTGGCGGCCACCACAGGTTCGCTCGACCTTGGCCTCGACGGCCGGCTGGCACTCGACGCCGGGCTCCTGCTCGTCGGGGGGAGCGCAGCCGTGGCCGTCGCCGCCTCGCTGCGCCCCCGTCGGTCGGCGGCACTGCTCCTCCCCGTCGCCCTGGCCATCGGGGTCCCCTCCGCCGCGTCCCTGGGTGCCGCCGGCGACGCCGTCGCCCTGGTGCTGATGCTGTTGGCCTTGGCCACCTGCGCCGGTTGGGCGGCCACCACCTCCCAGTTCCCCGACGCCCGCCTGCTCGCCGTCGCCCTGGCTCTGGCCGCCCTGGCGGCAGCCAGCGTCCCCACCGCCGGCATCCCCGGGACCGGCGCGACGGTAGACGGCGTCCGGGCCGCCGGCGTCCCCTCGGCCTGGCTCCTCGCCAGCGCCTCGGTGATCACGGCGACATCCCTCGTCCCGCTGGCAGCACTGTGCGCGATCCCCGGGGTGGCCGCGCTCACCGTGGTGCTCGTCGCCGACCCTGAGCCGGCCCGCCTCGCCCTGGCCGGCCTGGTTGCGGTCGCCGTCGCCGCCGTGGCCGCCGCCGTCCGCCGTCTCTCAGCGGATGCCGAGGATGATGATCAAGCCGCCAGGACCGCCGCCGGCGCTTTCCACCTCGGTCCGATCCTCGCCGCCGTGCCGGCACTGGCGCTGGGGGCCTGGCTCCTCGTGGCCCCCACCAGCTGGACCTGGGCCGGGCCTGTCCGCCTTCAGGGCTGGTCCGACAGCGTGGCCGTCGCCGTGGCCGGCGGCCTGCTCGTCGCCGTGGCCGCCGGCGCGGCCGGCCGGCTGGCCATCCCCCGACCTCCCCTCCTCGCCGCCCCCGACCCGCTGGTCGGTCCCGACGCCGCTGGCGGCCGCCTCGCCCTGGTCGCGGGGGTGGCACTCGGTCTGGCCCTGCTCACGTTGCTAGCGTCTGTCTGAGCGCTTCCGCGCGCGCCCCATGGCCATCACCCGACCGGATCGCACTTCCCGACCGCCCTCCTCGACGCCGCGCCGCCGCGCCGTCGGTCCCCCCTCCCACGCTCGTCGCCAGGCCCGGTCCCGTCGCCCAGCGCTGACGCCGGGGTCCCGCCCGCCCGGGTCCCGCCCGCCCGGC
>JAUJLZ010000150.1:0-1761 GCA_030447125.1 Acidimicrobiales bacterium | reverse complement strand
CCCGCCCGCCCGGCCGCCCGGCCGGGCCCACCCGTCGGGCAGACGCGGGGCCAACCCCCGGGCCGACCGGGCGGCGCCGGCCGACAGCACCCGTGCGGCCGGCACCGAGGCCGACCCGGGCCCAGCGACGACCGGCGAAGCGCCCCAACCACCGGCGCTGCCTGCTGTGGCGCTTCCGGCGACTGTTCTTCCTGCTCGGGCTCCTCTTCGTGTTCGGGTTGGCCGGCGTGGGCTACGTGCTCGCCAACGTGCCCCTCCCCGACGTGGACATCCCCGTGGAGACGACCTTCCTCCTCGACGCCAACGGCAACAAGCTGGCCGAGCTGTCGGCGGGCGAGGACCGCGTGTCGGTCCCCCTCGATCGCGTCTCGCCCAACCTCATCGACGCCGTGCTCGCGGCCGAGGACCGAGACTTCTTCGAACACCCCGGTCTCGACCTGCGGGCCATCGCCCGGGCGACGCTGGCCGACCTGCGGGGACGGCCGCTCCAGGGTGGGTCGACGATCACCCAGCAGTACGTGAAGAACACCTACGTGGGCGACGATCGCACCCTGGTGCGCAAGCTCAGGGAGGCGACGCTGGCGGTCAAGATCGAACAGCGCCTCGAAAAGGACGAGATCCTCGAGCGCTACCTCAACGCCATCTACTTCGGGCGGGGGGCCTACGGCGTGCAGGCGGCGGCCAACTCCTACTTCGGCAAGGACGTGAGCGAGCTCGACATCCCCGAGTCGGCCTACCTGGCCGGGCTCATCCGGGCTCCCGAGGCCGCCGACGCGTCGCGCGATCCCGAGAACGCCGATCGACGACGAAGTCTGGCCCTGGCGGCCATGGAGGCCGAGGGCCTCGTCACCCCCGAGCAGCGGACCACCATGGAGGCGACGCCGGTGGTCGACACGGAGGGGTTCCGTCCCCGTGACGACGTGGTCAAGGACCGCATCGTCGGGGGCGACATCGGCACCCAGCACTTCGTGGAGTACGTGCGAGCCCAGCTCCTGGAGCGCTACGGCGATGAGCGCCTCTACGGCGGGGGGCTGCGGGTCAAGACCACGCTCGATCCAGGGATGCAACGGCTGGCCTACGACGCCGTGTACGGCACCCTCGACCGTGAGGGCGATCCCGCCGGCGCCCTCGTCTCCATCGACACCTCCGGCCAGGTCAAGGCCATGGTCGGCGGCAAGGCCCTGCAGCCCGAGGACGAGGCGTCCTCCTTCGCCAAGGTGAACTTCGCCGTCGGCACCGAGGGCGGAGGCAGTGGGCGCCAACCCGGCTCGGCCTTCAAGCCGTTCGTGTTGGCCGAGGCCGTGAGCGAGGGCTACAGCGTGGAGTCGGCCTTCGCCTCACCGGCCGAGCTCGTCTTTCCCGGCGCCGACGCCGGCGACGACTACACCGTGCGCAACTACGAGGACGCCGCCTACGGCACCCAGAACCTCATCGAGGCCACGAGGGTCTCGTCGAACACCGTGTACGCCCAGTTGGCCGAGACCTTGGGCACGGCCGAGGTGGCCGACATGGCCGAGCGCCTCGGCATCCGCTCCGACGTCCCCGACGACCAGTTGTCGGTGGCCCTGGGGACCGCCCAGGTCTCGGTGCTCGGCATGGCCGACGCCTACCTCAGCTTCGCCACCAGGGGCGTACAGGTCGATCCCCAGGTCATCACCGAGGTCACCGACGCCGAGGGCAACGTGATCGACACCTTCTCCAGCGAACGGGAACGGGTGCTCGAGCCCGACCAGGCTGACGTCGTCAACTTCGTCCTTCAGG
>JAUJLZ010000149.1 GCA_030447125.1 Acidimicrobiales bacterium | reverse complement strand
GGTCGACGCCGAGAAGGCCTGGGCCGAGTACTACGCCGAGTACGGCGACGGCTCGGGTACGACGCCGGAGGCGGGATCGACCGGGGCCGAGGAGGCGGGGGGTGTGGAGACCCCCGACGAGGACGGTGAGCCCGAGGTGCCCGGCGGTGACGAGGAGCCACCGCCCACGAGCTGATCACTGATCCGCCAGGCGCGAAAGAGGCGGGCCCCGAAGGGCCCGCCTCTTTGCTGCGGAACCTCGCGCTACGGGGTGGGGGCGGGAGCTTCCTCCGCCGGCGTGCAGCCGGTGTCGGTGTTCTGGAGGCAGGTGTTGACATCGGTGAACTTGTCCCGGATGCCCCCGCCCAGGGTGTTCAGGGCGACGATGGACACCACGGCGATGAGGGCCACCAGCAGGGCGTACTCCACCAGGGCGGCGCCCCGCTCGGCCTGGGCGAACCGGGCCTTGATGAAGTTGGTCACGGCTTCGATCTTGAAGATGTGCATCGGGTTCTCCTTGGGGGTCTCGCCCCCGGCGGGGGCTCCGTTGATAACGCAATGATCGGAGCCCCCGGCACCCCCCTGGATAGGCCGAACGGCCCCTTGTCCGGACAGGCGCCGACCGCAGCGAGCTTGCCTGGCCGGAACGGTGAAAGGGGCCGCCAAAGGCGGCTCCGAGCCCTTGCCGGCGAGCGAAGCGCGCTGTCAGCTCAGACGGACGATGCCCATGCGCACAGCCCGCAACACGGCCTGGGTGCGGTCCCGGGCGTCGAGCTTGTGGTAGATCGAGGCCAGGTGGTTCTTGACCGTCTTCTGACTGATGAACAGGCGCTCGGCCACCTCGGCGCTGGAGCAGCCGTCGGCGATGAGCTGGAGCACCTCCTCCTCCCGCTTGGAGACGACCTCCTCGGCGCCCACGCCACCGCTCGGCAGGGCCTGGACCTGGGCCAGCATGGATACCGCGACTTGGGGCGACACCGCCGTGTCGCCGGCTGCGACCAGGCGCAGGGTGTCGGCGATCTCCTCGGAGGAGCAGTCCTTGACCAGGTAACCGTCGGCCCCCACGCGGATGGCCCGGGCCATGGTGGCTTCGTCGGCGTGCATGGTCAGCATGACCACCCGCACCTCGGGCTGGCGTTGACGGATGCGCCGGGTGGCCTCCACCCCGTCGAGCACGGGCATGGTCACGTCCATGAGCACCACGTCGGGGTGGAGCTCTTCGGCCAGCTCCACCGCTTCGTCACCGTCGGCGGCCTCACCCACCACCTCGACGCCCTGGGCCTCCAGCGAGCGCCGCAACCCCTCCCGCAGGATGCGGTGGTCGTCGGCCAGCACCACCCGCACGCTCATGAGGCGGCCGGGGACGTCACCAGCGAGCACCGGAGTTGGCAGGTGCCTTCGACCAGCTCTTCGACGTCCACCGTCGCCCCGATGCCCGCCGCCGCCTCTTGTAGGGCGTGCACCCAGGAGCCCAGGGGGACGCCGTCGTGGAGGTCGAAGCCGTCGACATCGGTGATCACCTCGAGCTGGGCATCGTGCCCGTCACACGCCCACCACACCTCCACGGTGCAATCGCCCCGCCGCAACGACTGGTTGACGGTCTCGTACAGGACGCGCCACATGACCCGCTCCCGGACCAGAGGGAGACGTTGGCCCTCGCCGTAGTGGAACAGGGCCTTGCGCCCGCTGCGATCGTTCACCCGGGCCAACAAGGCCTCCGCCGCCTCCACCAGGCCCCGGTCCTCGGTCACGTCGGTACGCAGGTCTGAAAGGGTGTCGCGGATGTCGCCGATGACCGAGCGCAATCCACTTCGGAGCTGCTCCAAACCGCGGTGGAGATCGTCGCTCGAAGCCTGGCGGACCAAGAGGTCGACCTCGAAGGCCAGGCAGGCCAGCGACTGGCCCACCCGGTCGTGAAGCTCGCCGGCGATGCGGCTGCGCTCCTCGTTGACGCTGGCCGTGCGCAGGCACCCGAAGCGCCGGGCGTTGTCGAGGGCCAGGGCCGCAGCCTCGGCGAAGCCGTGGAGGACCTCGGCGTCTCGGACCGTGAACCACCTGAGTTGGTCGTGCTCCAGAGCCAACAGGGCGACAAGCTCGCCTCGCGCCAGCAGGGGGACGTACAGACCCGACCGGGAGCGGCGGACGAAGCCCTCCCCCTCGGCCAGGTCCACTCGCCGAGCCCGCAGCGGGGCCACGACCAGCGCGCCCAGGGGCGGCGGAAGGGCGTCGTCATCGAGCCGGTCGGGCAGCCGGGCCCCCGACTGGCAACCCAACGTCCATCCCGTACCCGCTTCCTCGCGCAGCAGGACCACCACGCTGCGCACGTCACAGAAGGCCTTGGCCCGGGCCACCACCGAGTCGAGAGCCTCTTCGAGGTCGAGGGACGTGGGCAGGGCCTGGGCCACTTCGTGCAGGGAGGTGAGCAGGGTGTTGGCCTCGGCCAGGCGATCGATCCGATCGAGGTCGCGGTGGTGGCGTTCGCTCACCTCCACTGAGAACCGACGGGCGTAGCCAGCCACTGCGGCCACCAGGAGCAGCTCGGTCGTCCACTGGACCGTGAGGGCGCTGGCCTGCTCCCAGTGAGCAGGCGTGAGCAGGTGGTAGGGCAGGGCCAGGGCCACAGCCGAGGCGGTGGCGATGCGCAGGGCGGCGTTGCAGCCCCGGGCGAAGCCGACCACGACCACGGCCGTCAGCAACGACACCACGAACGGCGACTCCCAGAACCCGGTGGCGGCCACCACCGCCAGATGGAGACCGGCCTCGACCAGGCTGGCGGCCGCCAGCCGGTGATCCTGGAGCGGTATGGGTCGGACCGTGCGCAACCAGGCGTAGGCCACGAGGACGAGCGCGCCCACCGCCATCGGCGGCTGCACGCCCCCGGCCCGGGTGGCGGCCAGCACCAGCCCCAGGGCCACGGCCCCCCACCGCAAGGCGGTGATGGGAGGCCGAAACGGGTTCATGACAGGGGCCCCGAGCGCTCAGGCGAGGTGAGGTAGCCGGTTAGCTCTTCAGAAGGCACCGGCGATGGCCGGCACGGCGGGACCGATGACGATGACCATGATGGCGGGGAAGATGAACAGCGTCAGCGGGAACAGGATCTTGACCGGCAGCTTGGCCGCCTTCTCCCGGGCCCACTGCCGGCGCTTGGAGCGCATCTCCGCCGCCTGGGTTCGCAGCACCCGACCGATGGGCATGCCCAGGGCGTCAGCCTGGGTGAGCACGAGCACGAAGTTCGACAGCTCGGGCACCCCGGTGCGCCGCCGCAGGTTCTGCAGGGCGTCGCGCCGGGCCAGGCCGAGCTCCATCTCCTTCAGGGTCCGAGAGAACTCCACCGAGAGCGGTGAGTCGAAGTGTGAGCAGACCGTCTGCATGGCCCCCTCCAGACCCTGGCCGGCCTCCACGGAGATGGCCAGCAGGTCGATGGTGTCGGGGAGGTCCATGCGGATGGCCTTGATGCGCTCGGCCACCTTGCGCTTCAACCACGACTGCGGCGCCAGCACCCCGATCAAGGGGAAGGCGACGAGGGAGAGCACGCCGATGTTGGTGCTCGGATTGGCGAAGACGGTGTAGAGGATGGCGAGCACCGCCCCGGCACCGCCGGCCAGGATCTGCAGGGTGACCAGTTCCTCGGCTCGCACCGAGGCCGACACCCCGCCGAGGACGAGCTGGCGGTGGACACCGTCGAGGTAGTTGCGGGGGGTCAGGCCGGCGATGCGCCCGAGCGAGCGGGCGCCCAGGGGCCGCACGATGCGCCCGAGGAAGGGTTCGGCCAGCGTCTGGTCGTAGACGTCACCCTGTCCTTCCTCGTCGTCGAGACTCCGGAGGTAGTCGCCGGCGTCACCGGGCAGGGCCAGCCGGGCCCGCATCCCGGTGACGACCAGCACCCCCCCGAAGGCCAGGACGCTGAGGGCGACGATGATGCTCATGGCTTCCATGACGAGGGGCTCCTTTGTCCTCAGACTTCGATCT
Organism: Acidimicrobiales bacterium; assembly: GCA_030447125.1. The sequence goes on along the minus strand of JAUJLZ010000149.1, from coordinate 1,645 downwards.
GGACCATGCGCCGGATGATGAAGAACCCGGTGAGCACGGAGGCGGCGGTCAGGCCCAGCACGATGAGGCCCCACCCCTGGTAGAAGGGCTGGAGGTAGGCCGGGTTGGTGACCTGGATGGACAACATGATGAACACCGGCAGGGCGGTGAGCACCCAGGCGGAGATGCGGCCCTCGGCGGTGAGCACGTTGACCTCGCGTCGGATGTCCTCCCGGGCCCGGATGAAGTCGGCCAGGGTGTGGAGCAGGTCGGCCAGCTTGCCTCCCACCTGCTGTTGGATGCGGATGGCCTGGACCACCCAGATGAGGTCCTTGATGTCGAGGCGCCGGGCCATGCGATCGAGGGCGTCGACCACGCCGCCACCGAGGCGGGTCTCGGCCACCACCCGCTGGAACTCCTCGGACATGGGCGGCTGGGACTCTTCGCAGAGCATCTGGACCGAGCGCAAGAAGGTGTGGCCTGCGGACAACGACGAGGCGATGACCGACAACGCCTCGGGCAGCTGCTCCTCGAAGGCCTTGCGGCGCTTCTCGATCCGCTTGGCCAGGTAGGCCTTGGCCACGAGCGGGGTGGCGATGGCGGCGGCCAGGCCGAAGAGCCACTGCTCGGTCACGGCCGAGAGGATCAGCCCGAGCACGAGCGCCGTGCAGACGGTGACGACCACGAACTCGCCGGAGCGAAGGGGCAGTCGGGCCCGCTCGAGCCTGGTCTGCAACGAGCCCCGCTCGTCGAACTGGTCGACCATCTTGGAGGCGAGGTTGATGGTGTCGTTGACGAGGGGACTGCGGGTCTCGCTCACCGGCTCGATGTCGATGTCCCGCTCCCCGTAGGGAAGGTCGAGGATGTCGGCCAGGGACTCCGTCTTGGCCCGGAAGCGGGAGAGGATCCCCACCCCCAACAACGCAACCCCCAACCCCACCAAACAAGCAGCCAGCACCTCTGTACCACTCATGACGTTTCTCCTTCGTTCAAGCTCAGCCGGGGAGGCAACCAAGGAGGCCTGCGAGCAAAGCGAGCAGGGACGGGTGGCGCCGACGGAAGGGGCCCGCCCGGCGGAGCGAAGCGAAGTGCGGGTGGGAAGGAATCACGTCGGTGACAGGACCCGTCCCTGCGGGGGCGACGCAGGTGGAAGGACGGTTGACGGGTCACCGGGCCCTCTCCGGTTCTGCCAGTTCCCTGGCGCTCGGCACCCGGGCACGTCGGGCCCGGGCCACATGGACGGTGGGCAGGGTGGCCAGCGGCGGTCGGAAGACCTTGGCCGGTACCTCGATCTCCAGGGCGTCGAGCTTGTCGACGAGCTTGGGTCGCAGTCCGGTGGCCACCAGCTCGCCCGCCGGCCTGCCCCCTTCGGTGGGCAGCATCCGGTAGTGGAAGATGTCCTGGAGGAGCACGACGTCGCCCTCCAGGCCCTGGACCTCGGTGACGGCGGTGACGACCCGTCGCCCGTCAGGCATGCGATCAACCTGCATGATGAGGTGCAGGGCGGAGACGATCTGTTCTCGGATGGCCCGCACCGGCAGGTCGTAGCCGGCCATGAGGACCATGGTCTCCAGGCGGGAGAGGGCGTCACGGGGGCTGTTGGCGTGCACCGTGGTCATCGATCCCTCGTGGCCGGTGTTCATGGCCTGGAGCATGTCGAGGGCCT
>JAUJLZ010000016.1 GCA_030447125.1 Acidimicrobiales bacterium | reverse complement strand
GCGTTCTGCAGCGCCGCCCGGGTGACCTTGGCCGGGTCGATGACGCCGGCCTTGAGCAGGTCCTCGAACTCGCCGGTGAGGGCGTTGAGGCCGATGGCGCCGGTCTCCCGTTCGATCTGCTGCACGGCGATGGCGCCCTCGATGCCCGCGTTGATGGCGATCCAGCGAGCGGGGGCGACCAGCGCCCCTCGCACGATGGCCGCACCAGTGGCCTCGTCACCCGTGAGGGTGAGCCCGTCAATGGCAGAGCGGGCCCGCACCAGGGCGGTACCGCCGCCGGGCACCACACCCTCTTCGATGGCTGCCCGGGTCGCCGAGAGGGCGTCTTCGATGCGGTGCTTCTTCTCCTTGAGCTCGACCTCGGTGGCGGCTCCGACCTTGACCACGGCAACGCCTCCGGCCAGCTTGGCCAGCCGCTCCTGGAGCTTCTCGCGGTCCCAGTCGGAGTCGGTGTCCTCGATCTCACGCCGGAGCTGACTGATGCGACCGGCGACGTCGGCCTCGCTGCCGCCGCCCTCGATGACCGTGGTGTCGTCCTTGGTCACGATGACCTTGCGGGCGGTGCCCAACAGGTCGAGCGTGGCGTTCTCCAGCTTGAGGCCGACCTCCTCGGAGATGACCTGGCCACCGGTCAGCACGGCCATGTCCTGCAGCATCGACTTGCGGCGCTCACCGAAGCCGGGAGCCTTGACCGCAGACGAGGTGAAGGTGCCCCGGATCTTGTTGACGACCAGGGTGGCCAGCGCCTCGCCTTCGATGTCCTCGGCGATGATCAGCAGGGGCTTGGTCGACTGCATGACCTTCTCGAGCACGGGCACGAGGTCGTGGACCGTGGAGACCTTGCCGTTGACCAACAGGATGTAGGGGTCGTCGAGGACGGACTCCTGGCGCTCCTGGTCGGTCACGAAGTAGGGCGAGAGGTAGCCCTTGTCGAACTGCATGCCCTCGGTGAAGTCGAGCTCCATGCCGAAGGTGTTGGACTCCTCGACGGTGACCACGCCGTCCTTGCCCACCTTGTCGATGGCTTCGGCGATCACGTCGCCGATGGACGAGTCGGCGGCGGAGATGGACGCCACCTGGGCGATCTCGGACTTGTCGTCGACCTCCTTGGCCTGGGCGGAGATGGAGTCCACCGCGGCGGCCACGGCGGCGTCGATCCCGCGCTTGAGCGCCATGGGGTTGGCTCCGGCAGCCACGTTGCGCAGTCCTTCACGCACCAGCGCCTGGGCCAGCACGGTGGCCGTGGTGGTGCCGTCGCCGGCGATGTCGTTGGTCTTGGTGGCCACCTCCTTGACCAGCTGGGCGCCCATGTTCTCGAAGGGGTCGTCGAGCTCGATCTCCTTGGCGATCGAGACCCCGTCGTTGGTGATGGTGGGCGCACCGAACTTCTTCTCCAGGACCACGTTGCGGCCCTTGGGACCGAGGGTGACCTTGACCGCGTTGGCCAACTTGTCGACCCCGGCTTCCAGGCTGCGACGGGCCTGTTCGTCGAACTTGAGCATCTTGGGCATCAGGCCTCCTAGCTCTTGACGATGGCGAGGACGTCCCGGCTGGTCAGAATGAGCACGTCCTCCCCTTCGAGGGTGAACTCGGTGCCGCCGTACTTGCTGTAGACGACCGTGTCGCCCTTCTCGATACCGAGGGGGATGATGTCGCCGGACTGTTCTGAGCGCCGGCCGGGGCCGACGGCGATGACTTCGCCCTGCTGGGGCTTCTCCTTGGCGGTATCGGGGATGACCAGGCCGCTGGCCGTGGTCTCCTCCGACTCACCAGGCCGCACCACGATGCGGTCGTCGAGGGGCTTGAGCTTCATGTACGCCTCCATAGGGGGAATGTTCGCGGGACCGTGCGCACCCGCCGGTGCACCCGCCGGGAGCAGAGCTCGGGACGAGTTAGCACTCTCGGGTGTCGAGTGCTAACGATAGGCCACCCGCCGGCCGGCCACAACCGCCAGTTCTCGAACGGCTCTCTCAGCCCCGCTGCTGGCGCTCCAGCATGGCCCGCAGTGTGGGCAGGACGGCCAGGTCCTTCGCCCGCCCCGCTGCTTCCTTGGAGCGGATGACGTCGGCCAGGGAGGCCACCTTCACCAGGTTGGAGCCAAGTTGGAGGTTGAGCGCGTCACGAACCAGGTCCTCCTCCTGGCCGTCGTACTGGATGAGACCGGACAGCAACTCCAGGCCGCAGGCGCACACGATGCGGTCGAGGGTGTCCACCCGGGGCGAGACGTCGCCCCGCTCGTAGCGGGCGATGGCCGGCTGGGACGTGCTCGCCCGGCCGGCCAGCTCGGCCTGGGTCAGCCCGGCCCGCAGGCGGGCTTCACGGATGAGCAGACCACGTCCATGGCCCCATGACACCGGATCAGATATGAGGCTCAGGTCACCGGAAGGCGGAGGTTGGGCTCCACGCCCCGGTCGAGGGGGCTGGGCCCGTCGATCCCGAGGCGCCACCAGCCTGCCGCCGCCACCATGGCCGCGTTGTCGGTGCACATGGCCCGGCTGGGCAGGAAGGCGGCCAGGCCGTCCTCGGCAGCCGCGTCGAGGATCTGCTCGCGCAGCGCCGAGTTGGCCGCCACCCCGCCGCCCAGGCACACGCTGGTGGCGCCCAGCTCTCGGGCCGCCCGGCGGGCCTTGGTCACCAACACGTCGACCACGGCCTGCTGGAAGCTGGCGGCCACGTCCTCGGTGGCGGCCTCGGGGTGGTCACGAACGTAGTTGACCACCGCCGTCTTGAGCCCGGAGAAGCTGAAGTCGTAGCCCTGGTCGACCATGGCGCGGGGGAAGCGGATGGCGTCGGGGTCACCGGTGATGGCGACCCGGTCGATCGCCGGGCCCCCGGGATAGCCGAGGCCGAGGTAGCGGGCCACCTTGTCAAAGGCCTCGCCCGCCGCGTCGTCGACCGTGGAGCCGAGCAGGCGGTACCGCCCGTGGCCCTCCATGGCCACCAACATGGTGTGGCCTCCCGACACCAACAGCGCGACCAAGGGGAACTGGAGGGACGGGTCCTCGACGAAGGCCGAGAAGAGGTGGGCCTCGAGGTGGTTGACCCCCACAAAGGGGATGTCCCAGACCAGAGCCAGCGCCTTGGCCCCAGCCACGCCGACCAGCAACGACCCCACCAGGCCGGGCCCGACGGTGGCGGCCACGGCCTGCATCTCGGGTCCTTCGGCCCCCGACTCCACCAGGGCTTCGGCCACCACCGGGGTGAACAGCTCCACGTGCGCCCGGCTGGCGATCTCGGGCACGACCCCCCCGAAGCGGGCGTGCAGGTCGACCTGGCTGGAGACGACCGATGAACGGATGTCAGCGCCCCGGACCACCACCGCTGCGGCCGTCTCGTCGCAACTGGTCTCGATGCCCAGCACCATCTCCTCGGCGGCGCTCACCGGACGCCCTCGCCGGACGTGGCGGGCAGTCGCCCGGCGATGGCGGCCAGGCGCTGGGCGTAGGCAGGCGTGTCCACGTCGTGGGCCCACATGATGAGGGCATCCTCCTTGGTCTCGGCGTAGTAGCCCCGCCGGATGCCGGCGGGGACGAAGCCGAAGCGGCGGTACAGCGCCTGGGCCCCGGTGTTGCCCAGGCGGACCTCGAGGGTCAGGCCGCTGCAGCCTTCGTCGACCCCGTGGGAGGCCAGGGCGAGCAGCAGGCGGGTCCCGACCGATCTCCGTTGCCAGGCCGGGTCGACGGCGAGCGTGGTGATGTGGCCCTCCCCCACGCTGACCATGAGCCCGCCGTAGCCCACCACTGCGGACCCGGAGCGGGCCACGACGTAGCGCCGGCTCGGCCCCGCCCCCAGCTCCGACAAGAACAACGCGAGGGTCCAGGGCCGGGGACAGACCTGGTTCTCGACCCGTAGCACCGAGCGCAGGTGGCGTCGGCGCATGGGCAGCACCCGCACGTCGAGCTCGGGTCGGTCGGTGCCCACGTGGGCGGAGATGGCCATGGTCAACCCACGCTGCCCGGTTCGGAGGAGCGACGAGCACGGGTGGGCCAGTTGATCTCGGCGTCGGCCTTGCGCAGGTAGACCGGTGCCAGCTCCCAGGGGTTGATGAACTCCTCGCGCAGGGCCTGGGCGTGGGCCAACTGGACCAGGGAGCCGGCCGAGGGGTAGGCCAGGCCGGCTTCGCCGATCTCCACCCGGGTGAGCTCCTGGAGTTGCTCGGCGTAGCGCAGGGCGCCGTCACCGACGGCCAGGCACTCGTCGCCGCTGGCCACGATCTCCGAGCACAGCTCCTCGGGGCTGCCGACGCGCTGCTCGGAGAGCCGCTGCACTCCGCCGGGGACCTGGCGGTAGAAGCCGTAGAAGACCTCACCACGACGGGCGTCGACCACCGAGACGATGCGACGATGGGTCCAGCGCACCGGGAAGGCCAGCAGGTCGAGGCTGGACACCCCGATGACCGGCACCCGCAAGGCCATGGCCATGGCCTTGGCCGTGACCACTCCGACGCGCAGACCGGTGAACAGCCCCGGGCCCACGTCGGCGGCGACGGCACCGATCTCGTCGAGCTCCACCTGGGCCTGGCGCCGGATGAAGTCGATGGCGGGCGCCAGGATCTCGGCGTGGCGGCGGCCCCGGGAGGCGTGGAAGCTGGCCAGCACCCCCTCGTGGGCACCGATGGCGCAGCCCACCTGCGGTGTTGCCGTCTCGATGCCGAGGACGATCATCTCAAGCCACCATCCAGGGCGTGAGCGCCGACTGGAGGGCCGGCTGGCGCAACGTCCACCTCCGGCCGATCGTGCGCAGCTGCAGCTGGCGCTCGTCGGCATCGGCCTGCCCGTAGGCCAGATGGACCTCCAAGAAGTCGGCGGGCAGGGCGGGCACGACCACGTCCCCCCACTCGATGAGGGTGACGGCGTCCTCGTCGACCATCTCGGCCAGGCCCAGTTCGACCGCCTCCTGCAGACGCTCGAGGCGGTAGACGTCGACGTGGTTCATCGTCAGGCGACCACCGGGATAGCTGCGCACCAGGGTGAAGGTGGGGCTGGTGACGACCTCCTCGACCCCGAGCCCGGCGGCGAAGCCCTGGGCAAAGGCGGTCTTGCCCGTGCCCAGGTCACCGGCGAGCAGCACCAGGTCACCAGGACGAGCCAGCTCCGACAGGGCCTTGGCCAGGGCCCGGGTCTGGTCCACGCCCGCGGTGGCGGCGGTCAGGCTCACCGGAGGGCCTCGCGTTCGATGGGAGCGACGCTCGCCTCCGCCAGCGCCATCTTGGCCCGGACCAGGTCGGCCCGGATGGCGGCGGCGGCCCCCAGCGTGCCGCGCAGCGCCGCCGACGGGTGGAAGGTGGGGATCAGCAGTCGGCCCTCCCAGGGATAGGACCGTCCCCGGAGTTGGCTGATCCCCTCCCGACGCCCGAGGAGGGCGCGGGTGGCCACGTTGCCCAGCGTCACCACCACCTTGGGATCGATGTGGGCGAACTTGGCGTCGAGCCAGGGGCGACAGGTCGCCATCTCGTCGGGCCTGGGGTCGCGGTTGGCGGGGGGCCGGCACATCACCATGTTGGCGATGTAGCAGTCGGCCCGGGTGAGGCCCATCTCCTCGGTCATCATCCGGTCGAGCAGCTTGCCCGAGCGACCCACGAAGGGCAGTCCGGCAACATCCTCGTCGGCCCCGGGCCCCTCGCCCACGAAGAGCAGATCGGCGTTCGGGTTCCCCATGCCGAAGACCACCTGGGTTCGACCTTGCGCCAGGGTGCAGCGCGTGCAGGTGGACGCCTCGGCGGCGATGGCGGCCAGGTCCGACACGGCCCGATCGTACCCGGCTGCGCTCAGGGCCCCAGCGGGTCGTCGGCCTCGCCCACGTAGCGGCGCGGCACCCGGGCGGAGATGGCGCACACCACCTCGTAGGTGATGGTGCCCAGGCGCCCGGCCCACTCGCCGGCACCGATGCACTGGTCCGCCTGTCGCCCGATGAGGACGACCTCGTCACCCGCCTGGACGGACGAGGCGGGGTCCGAAGGCGGACCACAATCGACGAGGAGCTGGTCCATGGTGATGCTGCCCACGATCGGCCGTCGCCGTCCGGCCACGAGCACCTCCGCTCCGACCTCACCCAGGCGTCGGGACACGCCGTCGGCGTAGCCGAGGGGCACGGTGGCCACCACGCTGTCCTGGGCGCAGCGATGGCGTAGGCCATAGGAGACACCGTCGCCGGCGCCCACCGTGCGCACCAACGACACCCGGGCGGCAAGGCGCAGGGCCGGGCGCAGGGGCAGGCGACGGGCCAGGGCCGGGCTGGGGTCGAGCCCGTAGACGGTGATGCCGCAACGCACCAGGTCGAGGCGCAGGTCGGGGCGGTCGAGGGTGGCAGCCGAGTTGGCGGCATGCACGATCCGGGGGCGGAGACCGGCGGCGGCCAGTTCCTCCACCACCGCCTGGAAGCGGGCCGCCTGCACCGCGGTGAACGGGTGTCCGGGCTCGTCGGCCACCGCACAATGCGTCCACAACCCTTCGAGGACCAGCTCCGGGCACTCGGCCACCCTCGTGGCCAGGGCCAGGGCATCGGTGGGGGCGGTGCCCACCCGGTGCATCCCCGTGTCGACCTTCAGGTGGACCGGCAGCGGCGGGGCCCCGGCCCGGGCCACCGCCCGGGCCAGGCCCTCGATGCCGGCTGTGGTGTAGACGCAGGGGCGCAGGCCCAGGGCCACGACCGAGGCGTGCTCTTCGGGCGAGGGCTCGGCCAGCACGAGGATGGGAGCGTCGATCCCCTCGCTGCGCAGGGGGACGGCCTCCCCGGCCATGGCCACGGCCAGCCACGACGCCCCGGCGCCCAGCGCAGCCCGGGCCACGGCGACCGCCCCGTGGCCGTAGCCGTCGGCCTTGACCACGGCGCACAGGGCCGCCGGAGCGGCGACGCCACACAGGGCACGAACGTTGGCCGCCACCGCCCCCACGTCGACCTCGGCCCAGGCCGGTCGCCCGCTCACTGCCCGTCGCCCAGCTCGGCTCCGCTCACGCAGGGCCGCGACCCATCACCGCCCGCAGGATGTCACCCCGGGCGATGATGCCGACGAGATGGCCGCGGGTGGTCACCGGCAGGCGGCTGACGTCGTGGTCGTGCATGAGCGTGGCCGCCCGCTCCAGGGTGTCGTCGTCGGCGCAGGCGACCGGGTCGGCGTGCATGACGTCTCCCACGGTGGCCCCCACCGCCCGGCGCAGGTCCTCCTCGAACTTGCGGTGCGACGAGGGGAGCTCCAGGTAGGCGCCGAACAGCGAGATCACCGTGGGGTAGTGCAGCTTGGTCTCTTGGACCAGCAGGTCTCCGCTGGTGAGCATGCCCACCAGGTGGCCGTGCTCGTCGACCACCGGACCACCGTCGACGCCCCGCTCGACAAGTCGCCGGGTTGCGTCCTGGACGGTCTCGTCCGGGGAGAACGTCACCACGTCGGTGGTCATGACCTGGTGGACGAGCATGGTGCGGGGCATGTGGTCTACCTCAAAAGTTGACGGCCCGGGTCGGGGGCGCGGGGCGAGAGGACGGCGGGCAGCAGGTCGACGAGATCACCGGCGACGAGCCCCCGGGGCCAGCCTAGGCTCGCGGCCCGACCGTGGACGTGGGCAGCGGTGGCCGCCGCCCGCAACGGGTCGAGCCCGGTCGCGAGCAGGGCGGCGATGATCCCCGAGAGCACGTCGCCGGTACCGGCACTGGCCAAGCGCGGTCCCCCGCTGGTGCTCACCAGGACCTCGCCGCCGGGAGCGGCCACGACCGTGGTCGATCCCTTGAGCAAGACGGTGGCGCCGGTGTCGGCCGCCAGGCGCCGAGCCGCTTGCAGGCGATCGGGCCCGGGTGGGCGACCGGCCAGCCCGGCGTACTCCCCGTCGTGGGGCGTCAACACGATGCTGGGATCCAGTCCTGCCGGGCTCGGACCCAGGGCGGCGAGGCCGTCGCCGTCGACCACCAGCGGCACCGGTCGTCCTGCGACCAGGCGACGCACCTCAGCGCCGATGGCGTCGTCTCTTCCCAGCCCGGGTCCCACGACCGCCGACCGGAAGCGACCGAGGCCCTCCAGCACCTCCTCGGCCCACCCCTCCGCAGGTAGGGACACGCCGACGGCCTCCAGCGGCACCCCCTCGCCCGGTGATCCCCCCGGCGTGCTCAGGCGCACGTAGCCGGCGCCGGCCCGCTGGGCGCCACGAGCGGCGAGGGTGGCCGCCCCGGTCATGCCCGGGCTCCCCGCCACCATCCAGACCGCCGCCCGCCACTTGTGGCTGTCGGGGGGAGGCTCGGGGAGCCAGTCGTCCACGTCGGCGTCGGTGACCAGATGGGCCTGGGCCGCAGCGCCGGCGTCGAGGCCGATGTCGACCACGTCGACCTCTCCGGCCACCTCCCGCCCTCGACCGAGCACCAGGCCGGGCTTGAGGGCGGCGAAGCTCACGGTCCGCACGGCCGGCAGCGCTCCGCCCTCCACGGCCCCGGTGACCCCCTCGACCCCGCTCGGTATGTCGACGGCCAGCACGGGCGCCCGGCCCGCTCGGGGTGGCCGCCACGTCCCCCGAAACCCGGTGCCGTAGGCGGCGTCGATCACCAGGTCGCAGTCGGCCAGCACAGCCACGTCGGCGCTCACGTCGACGACCTGGACGCGGGCTCCCCGCCGGCGCAACCGGCGAGCGGCCTCCCGCCCGTCGGCCCCGTTGTTGCCCTTGCCCGCCACCACGACCACCCGGCGCCCGTAGGTCCCCCCGAGCAGCTCGACGGCGGCGCGAGCCACGGCGCCGCCGGCCCGAGCGACCAACACCTCGACCGCTTCGGGAGCGGCGGCGTCGACCGCGGCCATCTGCGCAGGGGTGACGATGGGGATCACACCACCAGTCTCCCCCGGCCGGTCGGTTTCTGCCGACCAGCTGCGTTAGCCTTCGCCGCCGTGCCCGAGGAAGAAGACCTGCAACGACGCCTGCTCCGCCGTCAGCTCCTGTGGCAGGGGCTCGTGGGGGCCGGGGCCCTGGCCGCCGGACCTACGCTCCTCCGCACGCTGGCGCCGTCGGTGCCCGCCACTGGGACCGACCTGGGTGCCGCCCGGTTGATCGCCGCGGTCCCCGCGCCGCCCGTCATCTCCCGATCCGGATGGGGCGCCGACGAGGGTCTGCGCCGGGGGCGCCCGGACTTCGCCCCCCTCAACCGGGTGATCGTGCACCACACCGTGACCGCCACCGACGAGCCCGACCCCGCCGCTCGCATCCGGGCCATCCACGCCTTCCACGTGCGGGGCAATGGCTGGTCCGACATCGGCTACAACTTCGTGGTCGACCAGGCCGGGCGGATCTACGAGGGCCGGGCTGGAGGCAACGGGCCCACCGGCGAAGACGGCAGCGGCCGGGGCGTCATCGGAGCCCACGCCAACGGGCACAACACCGGCAGCGTGGGCGTCGCCATCCTCGGCACCTTCAGCGACGACCGGGCCACGCCCTCTGACGCCGCCCTCGACGCCGTGGCCGCCGTGGCCGCCTGGAAGCTGGGCACCCGGGGCATCGACCCGCTGACCCAGGGCGCGCTGATCGGCCACCGCGACGTGGACGCCACCGGGTGTCCGGGCAACGGCTGCCAGCGTCGACTGGTCGAGGTGCGCGAGCGCACCCGCGCTCGCATCGCCGGCGTCGGGTCCGCCTCGGACGACGGCGACGAGGGCCTCCTCGGAGGGCTCCTCGACGGCTTGTTGTAGTCGCCGCGAAGGCCCCGGCGGGACGGGCACCAGCCAGCCCCGCCGGGCACACGCAGCTGCCGCTCAGGCGGCCGACGACGTCGCGTCGATGGCCTTGGCCCTGGCCCCTCCGCTGGAGATCTCGACCTTGCGAGGCTTGGCCTGCTCGGCTACGGGGACCGACACGCTCAGCACCCCGTTGTCGTAGCTGGCCTCGATGCCATCGGCGTCCAGGCCCTCGCCGAGGAAGAGCTGGCGGCTGAAGCTGCCCTGGGGACGCTCCGCCACCAGCACCTGGTCCCCCTCGCCAGGCTGCCACTGGCGCTCAGCCGAGACGGTGAGCACGTTCTTCTCCACGGTCAACTCGATGGAGCCGGGGTCCACCCCGGGGACGTCGAAGCGCACCTGGAAGTGGTCGTCATGACGGTAAGCGTCCATCGGCATGACGGGAGGACGACCACTGCCGGTGGTCTGTTGCACCAAGCGGTCGAACTCACGAAGGGGATCGAATCGCATCAGCATCCCTGCTACCTCCTTTTTCAGTGGTTCCCGGTCCTGTACTGCACCCGACACTGTACCCACCACCAGAGAACTTGACAAGCATTGGCTTAGGTTTCTTGCTCGGGGCGAGGGGCGCCAGCACGTCTACCAGGCGATGACCACGGCGTGGGCCAGATGACGGGTGTGGCTCAGGCTGAGACGCCACTCGGCCACGCCCTGGTCCACCGCCAGGGCGGCGGCGGCGCCGTGGAGGCGCAGCGACGGGGCACCCGAGGGCGACCGGATCACCTCGACGTCGCGCAGGGCGAAGCGGCCCAGGCCGACGCCGAGCGCCTTCATGACGGCCTCCTTGGCGGCAAAGCGGGCGGCCAGCCCCTCGACCGGGTCCCGACGACGCCCGGCGTCGGCCCGCTCCGACTCACTGAAGAGCCGCTCGGCCAAGCGGGGGGTGCGCACCAGGGCCAGGCGGAACCGGTCGACCTCCACCAGGTCGGTTCCGATCCCTATCAGGTCTTCACCGTGGTGTTCGCCACCGGGTGGCGAGGACGTGGACGGGTTGGGTCAACAGCTCCACGATGGGGACCTGGCCCAGCACCTCGTCGGCGAACGATGGTTCGGTCTCGGTCACGGCGTCGACCAGGGCGGCGTAACGCCCCTGGTAGCCCTCCAGCACAGCCCGGGCCACCTCCGCCGCCAAGCGTCCGGCAAAGCGGACGTGAAGGAGCACCAGTCCAGTTGTCCGACCCTTCCGGCTCTCGGGCACGATGAGCACGGTCTTGCCGTCGCTGGCCCCCACCGCCGCCGTCACCTCGCGCTGGGTCGCCACCCGGTGCTTGGTCCCCCGCAGCTCGGGCGACCGCTCCACCCGGGAGGCCAGCCCCGCGGCGATGCCCCGCTTGTCGAGCACACGCAACGTGACGCGGTCGTCGATCGCCAGGCCGTCGGGGCCCTTCGTGCGGTCGATGGCGTAGTGCGTGGACCCCACCACCTCCTCGACGGCCGGGCCCAGGGCGGCGAGGGTACGAAGGGCCCGGTAGCCCAGACGGTCGCGCTCGCCGCCTGCGGCCAGGACGGCCCCCACGAGCGGGGCCCCGAGGAGGGCGTCCTCGGAACGGGAGATGCCGACGGTCACGGTCTTGGCCTGGTGCTTGATGGCGTCGACGGGCCGGGTCAGCTCCTCGATGGCCCGGGTGAGGGCGTTGGTCAGGTCCTCGACGACGACGCCGGGCAGGCCGAGGCGGCCGTGGTCGAGCTCGTAGGCTTCGAGTGGCGCCGCCCCGGTGGCGTAGCGCACCAGCGATGCCACCTCCAGGGCCATCGACGCCGGCAGGCTCCCGTCGTAGGCCCCGCTGCGCATGGTGGCCAGCAGGGGCCCGGCCACCGGCCTGAGCTCGGGAGCGAGCCGTTCGAGCAGACCGACCTCGCCGGGCACGGCCAAGGCCACCTCGATAGCGGCCCGGGCCTGGCGCAGCGTCTTGGCCTGGGCATCGATGGCCAGCGCCGCTTCGTAGCCGAACAGGTGCCCGGCCATGGCCGACAGCACAAAGGCCAGGGCCGGGTGGACGTCGGGGACCGTCACGGTAGCCAACGCAGCGGAGAACTCCTGGCCCTCGGTGGCCACGACCACCGGTGCCGCTCGGTGGGCCCGGTAGATGGCCACCTCCTTGGCCACGTCGTCGGCGTTGGGACCGTGCAGCCCAGCCGCACAGACCAGCACCAGTGGCTCTGAGGAGAGGTCGATGTGCTTCTTGTCTTCGGTGGCGTCGCAGGCGATGGCCTTGTAGCACAACTCCGACAGCTTGATCCGCACCTCTTCGGCGGCGATGCGGTTGGCCCCGTTGCCCACCACGGCCCACGACCGTCGGGCGGGAGCGTGAGCCCAGGCCGCCTCGGCGATGGCCTTGCGACGATCGAGCACCGCCCGCAGGGCCGAGGGCAGGCCCCGCAGCCCGGCCAGCACTGCCGCGGCCCGGCTCCGGTCGGCGCAGCCCACGGCCTCGGCGACACCCTCGGCCAGCAGGAACCCGGCCGCCACCTGGGCATAAAACGCCTTGGTGGAGGCCACGCTCATCTCCACGTCCCGACCGTCGGAGGTGAACAGGACGCCGTCGGCCTTCTCGGCCAGGTCGCTGTGGCGTCGGTTCACGATGGCCACCACCGCTGCGCCTCGAGCCCGCACCAGATCGACTGTGCGGTTGGTGTCGGTAGTGGTCCCCGACTGGCTCACGGGGATGACCAGCACCTCGGACATGTCGTCGTCGAGGCCGAACCCCGACAGCTCGGTGGCCAACATGGCCTCGACTTGTAGGGGCGAGCGGGCGCAGGCACCAGCCACCGCGGCGGCCACGCTCCGGCCGGCGACGGCAGCGGTCCCCTGGCCGATGACCAGCACCCGGGTGAGGCTTCCGTTGCCCAGCCCCTTGCGCACGGCCTCGGGCAGGACGTCGTCGTCGAGAGCCACGGCCAGGTGCCCGTCGACCTCGTCGATGCGACCCCGGATGGTGCGGGCCAGGGAGCGGGGGGCCTCGTGGAGCTCTTTGAGCAGGAAGTGGGGGAAGTCACCCCGATCGATGTCGCGGGTGGTGATCTCGGCGGCCTGCACGTCGTCGGCCGTGACGGGCAGGGCGGTGCCGTCGTAGGACCAGCGGCGGATGCCGTCGAGACCGGCACGGTCGCCATCGAGCACGACCACCTGCCCCCTGACGCCGGCCGGACCATGGGGCGTCTCCCCGTCGAGGCGCACGTAACGACGGGTCTCGCCCACCACCCCGTAGGGCTCGCTGGCCACCACGTAGGCGTCGTCGGCCAGGCCCACGTAGAGGGCCTGGCCACTGCCCCGCACGGCCAGGGACAAACAACGAGGCGTGGCGGCCATGTTGGCGGCCACGGCCATCGAACCCTCCAGGCCGCTGACGGCGCAGCGGAAGGCCTCCTCGGGAGAGCTCGCACCGGCGAGCTCACGCGAGACCAGGGCAGGGACCACCTTGGAGTCGCAGGTGATCTCCACGGGGACCGCCAGTGCATGGGCCCGGCGCAGCTCGAGGTGGTTGTCGACGTCGCCGTTGACGGCCACGGTGACGTAAGGACCCTCCGAGTCACCCTCCTCCTCCTGGTTGAGGGGGTGGGCGTTGGCCTCCGAGACGATGCCCACACTCGCCCAGCGTGTGTGGCCGAGGACGGTGACTTGGGCCGTGGGCGCCACCAGAGCCCGGTGCAGGAGGGCATCGTCGCGCAGGGCCTGGCGCAGGGCGGCGCTGTTGTCGCCCAACTCCCCGATCTCCGCCGCGGCCTTGTAGACCAGGCTCAGACGTCCGTCGGGCGTGCGCACCGCCCCGGACGCGAACAGCGTGTCGGTCCTCCTCGCCACCATGTTGGCGATCTCCGGGTCGCTGAGGTCGAGCGCATGGCCGTCGATCAGCAGGTGCAGACCTGCCGAATCGCGCCCCCGCACCTCGAGGCGATCCAGGGCCGACAGGGCCACCTCGACGGCGACGAAGGCCGCCACCGCAGGTGGCCCAGCGTGGGGACCGGCGAGGTCGGCCACCGCCCGGGCTGCGCCCAGCCGGTCACGGCGAAGCGCCCAGGCGGCGTCTTTGAGCCTGACCAGGGCCACGCTTTGGGCCTCCAGCGCTCGGCCCGACAGCTGGGAGGCACGGGCGTCGAGGGCGGCATCGAGGCTGCGAATGCTGTGGTCGACGCGGTGGGCGACGAGCTCGAGCTCGTCGACCACCTCAGGGTGCGCGAGCAGGAACTGCACCCCCGGGCCTGCCCGCAGCAGCCCGTCGAGCGACTCCAGATCCCTGGTGGCGGCTTCGATGGCTGACGACGGCAGCTCGTCACTCCCTTCATCCGAGCCGCCCAGGGCGGTGTCGACCGCGGCCAGCAGGGTCCGTACCTCAGACGGCGCCGGCGGGGTCCGCTCCGAGCGCCGGCCCACGACGGCAATGATCCCGCACACCCCAGCGAGGCTAGTGCCCGGTCCCTCCCGAGATCCGCTGGACCTCGGCCACCAGGCGATCGGCCAGTGCGTCGGCCTGCCCGACGGTGGGCGCCTCCACCATGACCCGCACGACCGGCTCGGTCCCGCTGGCCCGCACGAGCACGCGCCCCTCGCCTCTTAGCTCAGCCTCGAGAGCGGCGACCCGACCGGCCAGCTGATCGAGGATCGCCGGATCACGGCGCCCCACGGTGACCGCCCGCAGCACCTGGGGCAGACGGGTCATGGCGGTGGCGGCGAGCTCAGCCAGGGAGCGCCCCGACCGGCGCACCAGGTCGGCCACCAGGAGGCCGGTGAGCAGGCCGTCGCCGGTGGTGGCCAGGTCGTGCAGGATGACGTGCCCCGACTGCTCTCCCCCGAGCGACCAGCCGCCCTGCTCGAGGGCGGCGAGGACGTGGCGGTCCCCCACCGGGGTCTCCACCACCGAGATGCCCTGGGCGGCCAGGGCCCGGCGCAACCCCAGGTTCGCCATCACGGTGACGACCACCGTCGACCCCTGCAGTAGGCCGCGGGCCTGGAGGTCGATCGCCAGCATGCAGATGATCTGGTCGCCGTCGATCAGCTCACCGTGATGGTCGACGGCGATCACCCGGTCGGCGTCCCCGTCGAGGGCCAGCCCGAGGTCGGCGCCGATGTCCACCACCATCCGGGCCAGCGTCCCAGGGTGGGTGGACCCGCAGCCGGCGTTGATGTTGACGCCGTTCGGGTCGGCATGGACGACGTGCACCTCGGCGCCGCTGCTCGCCAGCACCTCCGGTCCCACCTCCGAGGCTGCCCCGTGGGCCGGGTCGAGGACCACCGAGAGACCCTCGAGACGACGGCCCTCGAGACAGGCCAGCAGGTGCTCGGCGTACCCGGAGGCGGCACCGCGGCGATCGGTCAACGTCCCCATGCGGGCGCCGCAGAGCGTGTCGGCGCCCGAGGTGGCCCCGGAACGACGGTCGAGGTGGAATTCGAGCACCGCTTCGAGGCGGGCTTGGGCCTCGTCGGTCAGCTTGTGCCCGCCGGCGACGAAGAACTTGATCCCGTTGTCGGAAAAGACGTTGTGCGACGCCGAGATCATGGCCCCGGGGACGCCTTCGGTCGCCGCTACCCAGGCCACCCCTGGCGTGGGCAGGACGCCGAGGCGCTCGACGACGACGCCACTGGCGGCCAAGCCTGCAGCCAAGCCCGCCTCCAGCATGGGACCGGAGCGCCGGGTGTCCCGGCCGATGACGAGGTGATCACCGCCGCTCGGAGCGAGGACTGCGGCTGCGGCCCGCCCGAGGGCGACGGCCAGCTCCGGGGTCAGCTCGGTGTCGCTCCCCCGGATGCCGTCGGTTCCGAACCTGAGGCGGGCTACGCCCGCCTGGAAGGGCGATGTGCCGCCTTGGGCGGCACTCGTGCCTGATGCTGACAAGGCAAGCTCGCTTCGCTCACAGGGAATCATGGAGCCGCCTTCGGCAGTCCTGGTGCTCCGTTCCGACAAGGCAAGCTCGCTTCGCTCGCGCCTCGTCGGTCAGCGCTTGGAGTACTGCGGCGCCTTCCGGGCCTTCTTCAGCCCGGCCTTCTTGCTCTCCTTCTTCCGGGAGTCGCGCATCAAGAAGCCGGCCTCCTTGAGCTCGGGTCGCAGGTCGGGGTCGACGGCGATCAGCGCCCGGGCGACCCCCAGGCGCATGGCGCCGGCCTGACCGGTGGTACCACCGCCGTCCATGGTGCAATCGACGTTGTAGGCCTCTTGGTTGTTGGTGAGACGGAGAGGTTCGGTGACCACCATCCGGTGGGTCTCGGAGGGGAAGTAGTCCTCGAGGCTCCGGTGGTTGACGGTGAAGGTGCCATCACCGTGGACCAGACGCACGCGCGCCACTGCCCGCTTGCGGCGACCGGTGGTCTGGATGAGGAGCTTCTCGGCCATGTCGTGTCCTTCTAGGAAGACCGGCCGGGAGCGTTCTGCTCCCGACGGGCGGACGGCAGATCCAACACGACCGGGGACTGGGCGGTGTGGGGGTGGGTAGGCCCGGCGTAGATCTTGAGCTTGCGCAAGGTGGCCCGGCCGAGACGGTTCTTGGGCAGCATGCCCCGGACGGCGCGCCGTACCGCTTCTTCCGGCTTGGTGGCCAGGAAGTCGGAGTAGCGGGTGGTCCGCAGGCCTCCCGGGTAGCCGCTGTGGCTGTAGACGAACTTCTTGTCAGCCTTGTCGGAGGTCAGCACCACCCTGGCAGCGTTGATCACGATGACGTGGTCGCCCGTGTCGAGGTGAGGGGCAAAGATCGGCTTGTGCTTGCCCCGCAGCACGCGCGCCACCTCGGTGGCCAGGCGCCCGAGGACCAGGCCCTCGGCGTCGATCACGTGCCAGGCGCGGGTCACATCGGATTTCGTGGGGGAGTACGTCTGCACGGAAAGCCTCTCTCGGTCGCTCCGACCGGCCTGCTCGGGAACGGGCCAGCTTAGGGTCGAAACGCCACCAGCAGCAACCTCGTGGCCTGATGAGACGACCGGTGGTCGTCCTCATCGGCGCAGCGGACCTTCGCCTTGGCCAGGGGACAAGGGCGGGCCGGTGGGGAAGCTAGGTGCGGGATCCCAGGTCCCCGACGGCGCCCGGAGCACCAACAACAACAACAAGGCGGTGGCTGCGCCCACCGCCACCGCCCCCACCAGGACCAACGCCACCGCCAACCGCGGTGCCATGTCGGGCAAGGACACCGAGGGGGGAGGCACCGGAGAAGGATCGGTCATCGGCCCCAGCCTCGCTCACCACATGGCGCTCAGGCGTAGCGCACCTCCCAGAGGCACAGACCGTGCGGGGGTGCCAGCTGTCCGGCCCGAGCCCGGTCGCCCCCAGCCATCACCCCTCGCATCTCCCCTGCTCGCCTCCGGCCCGTCCCCATCTCCACCAGGGTGCCCACCACGCTGCGCACCATCTGGTGGCAGAAGGACGAAGCGGCGACGTCGAAGCGCAGCACCCCGTCGCCCAGGTCGTACCAGCGGGCGTCGAGGACCCGGCGGACGAGCGACGGCGGGTCACAACCGGGACCGGGCTGGGGACGCCGACAGAAGGCGGCGAAGTCGTGCTCGCCGATCAGCGGGTCGCAGGCCAGGCGCATGGCCGCCAGATCGAGCGGTCGCTCGATCCACCAGGTCGTGGCGGCCAGGAAGGGGTCGGGGACCGGTCGGTTGAGAAGGGTGTAGCGATAGCACCGGGCCCGAGCGGACCGACGGGCGTCGAAGGACGCGTCGACCACCTCGGCCTGGCGCACCACGATCCGAGGAGCGCACTGCCGGTTGACCGAGCGCTGCACAGCCACCAGGTCGAGCTGGACGGCCTCGACGTCGAACGTCACCACCTGCCCCCAGGCGTGCACCCCAGCATCAGTGCGCCCCGCACAGCTCAACACCACCACCTGACCCAACACCCGCTGCAACGCAGCACCCAAGGTCCCCGCCACCGTCTCGACCCCAGGGTTGACCGCGAACCCCCGGAACCCCGACCCGTCGTAGGCAACAACCAACTTGACCCGCATACAACCTTCGTTGCTACCAGCCAGCGCCGACGAGAGGGGAACAACGGTGGCCGCCGGCCATGAGCGACGGCGAAGCCGGCCCGCCCTGGCTGGCGGCCCCGGCGAGCAAAGCTCGCCCAGAAAGGTGTTCAGCGCGGAGGTCGGCAGGCTCTGCCCGGCGGCCGGAGCACAACCAACTCGCCGTCGAACCTCCGGCTCGGCGGCGACGAATCAGACCAGTTCGATCCTGGCCATGGGGGCGTTGTCGCCGT
>JAUJLZ010000148.1 GCA_030447125.1 Acidimicrobiales bacterium | reverse complement strand
AGTACCTGCCCCACGGCAAGCCCGACCGCATCCTGGCCGAGTTGGGCCTCGACGGCCCGGGCATCGCCGCGGCCACGGCCAAGACCCTGGCCGGCGCCCGCCACAGCCTCACCTGACGCCCCAAGGCCAGCTCGGGCGACGTGGTACGGCCGGGTGGGCGAGGTCAACGACGCGTACGCCACGAGTTAGTGCAAGGACATCAGCCGGACGAACTCGTCGACCGGCACCAGCACCTCGGGCGGGGCAGGCGGCCCCCGCCCCCCGTCGCTGAGGTAGGTCTGGACCTCGGCCACCACGAGCTCGTGCGGTTGACCTCACCCGCTGGGCCAGCGTCCCGCCGTTGCCCAGCGTGGGCGAGGCGTGATCCTCGTCGTGTTCTGCGACACGCCGACCGCATTGGACGGTGAGCGATCCGTACCCGATAGCGCCGCATTGCCGTGTGGGGGCAAAAGGATGCTCAACGAGATCGCTTCCTCGTCAGCTCGTAGTAAGCGTCCTCGCCGTCGGGTGTCGCTCCGATGCGAACGCTCACCGCGTCGGCTTCAGGCTCGAGCCAGCTCTCGTCACGGGCGATCGTCGCTTCGGCGCTCTCACGGTCAAGTTTTCGCAGATCTCCGTATGGCTCCACGCACTCGAACGCCTCAACCAGCCCTGACTGAAGCAGGCTCAGCACGATCGACCTGGCTCGGTCTCGGAGGCGATCCTCGGCGACCCCATTGCTTCGGAGCTCCCACTCAACCTCCCACAGACCGGCGAAGTCCTCTATGGCGGACCACAGGACCACATCTGCCAGGGGCGAATCCCTCACGGTCGGAGAGTTGGATTGCCGTCGAGCGGAACTCGATGGATGTGGCCGTCTCGGCTGATGCGGAGGTAGGGGCCGGCGTGAAGGGGATCCGTTGCGCCGGGACGGCCCGGCGCCGTCGAGATCCTCCGTCACAGGTTCCCAGGATCATCTATGACCACGACGCGAAGCCTTCCCTGCTGCGCCCGCTCGGAGACCAGCGGGGCCAGGCGTTCCGCCATCCGCAACGACACGAGGAGATCGTCGGGCTGGCTCAGTTCTCCGACCGCCACGATCGTGGCCTCGCCCAGCACGGCGGAGCCGCCCTCGTCGTCGTCGAAGCTGGTCTCGCCGCTCACCCCGATCATCTGGACGACCTGTCCGGCGAGGAGCCCGGATAGCGGGTACTGGCCCGGTGTCATCCTTGTGCCCAGGACGACGGTCCCTTCCTTCAACTCGCTGGCGTCGATGAGCTGGTCGGGATGGATGATCGTCCCTGCCGCCAGATCACTCCTCGACACCGAGCCGACGAGGTCGGGGATCCGGTCTCCGGCGATGGCCTGGGCGCCGTCGCCGCCACCGATCTCGACCGTCGTGAGGTCGTCTGCCGTGAGCGGTTCGCCCGAGACCACCTCCTGGGCCGCCACGACGACCTCCACACGATCGGCGAGGTTGGTGGCGACCAGGAACGCACCGAGCCCACCCAGCGTGGCCAGCAGCGCCCCGAACACGATCCATGGCGTGTTGCGATCACGGTCGCGGGAGTAGGGGATGCCCGACGGTTCCGGCCTCGCCGCGGCCTCGGCGCTCGCCATCGGTTCCTCCAGCGCCGGTAAGTATGGCTCGGCGCCGAGAGCTGCCCGGACAGCATCCTCCGGCGAGACGGTGGCCCGACACCACGGTAGCGCTCACCAGCCCGCCGGCCGGGTGCTGCCAAGCCATCCCCCGCCTCTGGGGCCGTCGACGCTGGCGCTGTAGCCATTGCCGGCGGCGAGGCCTCAGGTGAGGTCGAGGAGGTCGTCGGGGTCGTCGGCCGGCGGGGCGGCGAGCTGCCAGCGCCCAGCTGACTTCTCGAAGCGGTACCAGCGGCCGTCGCGGCCCAGTCGGAGTTGGACGCCGACGGCCAGGGTGAGCCGGTTGCCGTCGACCCCGACGGCACCGCCCGGCACCCCGGCGGCGACCACCGCGTCTCGGGCTGCGGCCATGGCGGTGGTGGGGGGACGCCACCGGGCCTCGTCGAGCACCCGCAACCCGTCGTCGCCGGCGTGGCGCCAGGCGATGGCCCGGCGAGCCAGCTCCCGCGGCGCCAGCCCCGACCGTGCGCACAGCGCATCCCATTCGCTCGTGCCCAGGGCGGCGGCAGCTCGACGGGCCAGGTCGGCCGGGGCGTCCAAGTCGAGCCCGGACCCGGCCTCCCCCCGGCTCAGTCGCCACGCCCGCTCGGCCGCGTCGCCCACGAGCGACCGCAGTCCCCCGGCGCTGAAGGGGGCGTTGGCGGGAGGGTCCACCGGCCAGGGTGCGGGTCGTCCCGGTGCGCCGCGGGGGGAAGGGGGCTCGGGCAGCTCGGCCAACGGGCGCAGCCACGCCCGGGGAGCGGGCATCCCCGGGTCGACGGGGCGGGCGATGGTGTGGGTGGCGCCAAGGGCCGCCGTCGCGCCGCGGCGGCGCCGGCGCAGGTCGGCCAGCACATGGTCGCGGCCCCGGCCCCGCAGCTCGAACAGCGCGAAGGGGTCGGCGTCGAGCTCGTCGGCCACCAGGTAGCACACCGCTGCGCTGTGCTTGCAGGGATCGGCCCAGTCCGGGCACGAGCACCGGGGCTGGAGCTCCCCGGCGTCGGGCAGGAGCTCGAGGCCGACGGCCCGGGCGTCCTCGACGATGCCGGGGTCGAGCTCGCCGTCGAGCAGGGCGGCGGCGTGGCCGGCCTTGGCCACCACCGCAGCGAGGACCCGCTCCCACTCGTCGTCGTCGAAGGTGCGGATGCGCACGCGCACCGAATACGGCGAGGGGCGGCGGCCGGCCACGGTGGCGGTGATCTCCCCGGCCGACAGACGCACCGCCGCCGCCCGGTTCTGGCGGGCGTAGGTGCGCCCCCGGGGCAGGCGGTTGGGGTCGAGGCGGGCCCGGTGCTCGAGGGCGTCGGTCCAGGCTCGTCCCCACCACGTCGCCCCGAAGCTGCGCCGGGCCGGGCTCACGCCGCCGCCATCGACGCACCCCCGAGGGCGACCAGATCGGCCAGGGCCTCGTCGCTCAGCTCCGAGACCCACGCCTCGCCCGCGCCCACCACCCGTTCGGCCAGCTCTCGCTTGGTGCGCAGCACCTCGGCGATGCGGTCTTCGAGGGTCCCCTCGCAGATGAGGCGGTGGACCTGCACGGGGCGGTCCTGGCCGATGCGCCAGGCTCGGTCGCTGGCCTGGTCCTCCACCGCAGGGTTCCACCAGCGGTCGTAGTGCACGACGTGGCTGGCCCGAGTCAGGTTCAGCCCCGTGCCCCCGGCCTTGAGAGAGATGACGAAGGCGTCGGCCTGCCCGGCTTGGAAGCGGTCGACCATCTCCTCGCGGGCTGCCACGGTGAGCGAGCCGTGCAGGAACAGGGTGCGGGCGCCCTCGTCGGCCAGGCGCCGTTCCAGGAGGCGTCCCATGGCCACGTACTGGGTGAACACCAGGGCGGCCTCGCCCTCCTCGGCCATGACCTCCACCAGCTCGGTGGTGGCGTCGAGCTTGCCCGAACGCCCGGGCAGTGGTCCGGGCTGGCCCAGGTACTGCGCCGGGTGGTTGCAGATCTGCTTGAGGGTGGTGAGCAGCTTGAGCACCAGGCCACGACGGCCGATCCCCTCAGCTCCTTCGATCTGAGCCAGTACCTCGGCCGCCACCGCCTTGTAGAGCGTGGCCTGCTCGGCGGTGAGCGGGACGAAGCGGTCGGTCTCGGTCTTGGGCGGCAGCTCGGGGGCGATGGTGGGATCGGACTTGCGCCGGCGCAGCAGGAAGGGACGGACCACCCGGGTGAGGGCATCGGTGGCCTCGGCGTCGCCCCGGCGCTCGATGGGCAGGGCCACGTCGCGCCGGAAGGCCTCCAAGGGGCCGAGCAGGCCGGGTGTGGTCCAGTCGAGGAGGGCCCACAGCTCGCTCAGGCGGTTCTCCACCGGTGTGCCGGTGAGGGCGAAGCGGGCGTCGCCGGGGATGCGGCGCAGGGCCCGGGCGGTGCGGGCCAGGGGGTTCTTGATGGCCTGGGCCTCGTCGGTGACCACCAGGCCCCAGCCCACCGCGGCCAGGGCTTCGGCGTCGCGCCGGGCCACGCCGTAGGTGGCCATCACGATCTCGTCGGGGGCGACGCCGGTCAGGCTGCGATCGGCGCCGTGGTAGCGGCGCACGGGCACGCCGGGGGCAAAGCGGTTCGCCTCCCGCTCCCAGTTCCCGATGAGCGAGGCGGGGCAGACGACCAGGGTCGGACGTCGTCGTGGCCGCCGATGGAGGTGCAGGGCGAGGAGCTGGATGGTCTTGCCCAGGCCCATGTCGTCGGCCAGGATGCCGCCCACGCCGAGGTCGGCCATCTCGGCCAGCCAGCCCAGACCCCGCTGCTGGTAGGGCCGCAGCGTGGCCCGCAACCCCTCGGGCACGGCCTGCTCGACTCCGGCCTCCAGCGCGCGCAGCCGGGCACCGAGCTCGGCGAGGGGACCTTCCACCTCGGCGGCCACTACCTCGCCGTCGATGGTCAGGGCCCCGCCCAGGGCGACGGCGAGGGCGGTGGCGGCACCTACGGTGCGACGCTGGCGGAGCCGGGCCAGGCGAGCCGGGTCGGCGCTCACCCAGCGCCCCCGCAGGCGCACGACCGGGCGCTTGGCCTCGGCCAGGGTGGCCAGCTCGGCGTCGGTGAGCTCCTCACCGTCGAGCGACGCCCGCCACCGCAGCTCCAGCAGCGACTCCATGGTGAAGCCGGCGGCGGTCACGGGCGCGGGGGAGGGGGTGGCCACGACGGGGCGAAGGACGAGTGGGCTCATGAGCTCCGACGGCCACAGCACCTGGATGCCGGCCCCGGCGAGGTCGTCGACCACCGGGCCGAGCAGGTCGTCGACCTCGTCGTCGTCGAGCTCGAGGATCTCGGGGCGGGCCTGGTCGAGCAGGCGTCCCAGCGCCGGCCAGACCCGGTTGCCCCGGCGCAGGGCGACCAGCAGCTCGGTCTCGACATCGGGGCCGAAGCGGGCCAGCACCAGCTCGGGGGCCGACCACAGGTCGGCGGCGTCGACCACCAGGCTGGGGTCGGCGTGGCTCTGGAGCTGGACCACGGCGGCGAAGGGGGCGTCGGCCTCGCTGGGCGGCAAGAGGCGCAAGGAGGCGCTCGCGCCCCCGGCCGAGGCCGAGCTCAGCGAGGCCAGCCAATCGGCGGCGGGGCCGTCCACCGACGTGGGCGTGGCCACGGCGGTGTGGCCGGCGGCGAAGGCGGTGTGGCCGGCGGCGCCGGCGGCGGCCGAGGTGCGGGGAAAGAGGTCGGCCACGGCGTCGGCGAAGGCCTCGACCACCGCCGCCGGCGAGCGCACCCGTAGCGGTCGGCTACCCGATAGCACCACGGCGTGGGCCGCCGGGGGCAGGGCGTCGGCCAGCTGGCGCCGGCGGGCGGCGTCGGCCGGGTCGAGGGGGCCGAGCCGCCAGGCGTCGACGCCGCCGGGGGACATGGTGGGCAAGAGACGCCCCCGGGCCACCAGGTCGACGGCGAGGCGGGCGGCCGTCGACCACGCCCGCACCGAGGGGGTGACCTCGGTGGCGGCGGCAAGCTCGACGAGGGGGTCGAGGGCTTCGCTCAGGGCCAGGCGGCGCACGGGCACCATCCGGCGCCGGACCTGGGCGCCGGCGGGCAGCGCCAGCTCGAGCTCATCGTCGGCGCCGTCCACCGCCTG
>JAUJLZ010000147.1 GCA_030447125.1 Acidimicrobiales bacterium | reverse complement strand
CGAGCTCGCGTTGCTCGCGGCCCCGTCGGTCAGACGGCGATGACCTCGGTGACACCCTCCACCCGGTCACGCAGGATGCGCTCGATGCCGGCCTTCATGGTGACGGTCGAAGCCGGGCAGGTCCCGCAGGCGCCCACGAGCTCGACGGTGACGACCCCGGTGTCCTCGTCGACGTCTTTGACCACGATGTCGCCACCGTCGGCCTGCAGCGCAGGACGGATCACCTCGATCGTCGCCATGAGCCGCTCACGCATGTGATTGAGTGTGTCGGGTTCTCGCCCTTCCCACAACACTCGCGGGACGGAGGGCCTCGGCCTGCTCCTCGGCTCGTAGGATCGAAGGGCGATGCTGACGGCGAGCACCCTGGCAGCCATGGTCCTGGCCCACCAGGGGGGGTGGGACGAGGTCGTCCTGGTGGCCCTGCCCATGGTCGTGCTGGCCGGGCTGTTGTGGTTGGCCCGTCGCCGGGCCGAACGTGAAGCCCAGGCGGAGGCGGCCGCCCCGGCGGACACCTCCGAGGTAGGGCCCGAGTAGCGCCTGTGGCCCGGGTCGTCACTCGGGTCGTGGGCTCAGCCGAGGAGGTCGCACCGTGGCTCGCCCCCCGCGACGACCTGGTGGGCGAGCAGGTCATGGCCGGCGGACCTTTGACATCCTTTCGCGCCGCGCACGGGCCCTTCCGCGACTACTCGCGCACCGCCGAGGTCGAGCACCTGGCCGACGGCAAGGTGGCGGTCACGTCGAGCACCCGGTTCCGTCTGGCCATCCCCTACTTCGGCTGGCTCTTCGTCCTCCCCGTGCGCCACGTCCTGGCCCGACCCGATCGAGGACATCGCCAACCCTGGTGGGCCCCGCCGGACCGCCTCGACGCCCGGGCCGCGGGCGTGCTCGGGATCCTGGCCCTGGCGTCGGTGATCGCCGGATACCTGGGCACCCTGCTCACCCAGACCATCACCTTTGCCGCCGAGGAGTTCGGGTTCGACGGCGCCCGGCCCCAGGGCTACACCCTGGCCGCCGTGCGGGTGGGGGTCCTGGTCGCCATCGCCTTGGTGGCGGCCGCCGATAGGCGGGGGCGGCGGCCCGTGCTCCTCGCCTGCGCCCTGGGGGGATGCCTGGCCGCAGCGGCCGGCGCCGTGGCCCCCTCGCTGGTCTGGCTCGGCGCCACCCAGCTGGTGGCCCGGGCCTTTGCCACCGCCCTGGCCGTGCTCATCACCATCGTGGCCGTCGAGGAGATGCCCCGGGGGTCGCGGGCCTACGCCGTGAGCGTCCTCGGGTTGGCGGGGGGGCTCGGCGCCGGGGCGTGCGTCCTCGCCCTGCCCCTGGCCGACCTCGGACCGCAGGGCTGGCGCCTGCTGTACCTGGTGCCCCTGGCCGCGCTTCCCCTGGTCCGCAGCCTGGCCCGGCTGCTGGGCGAGAGCCGGCGTTTCGCCGCCCCCCACGACGTGGTGGCCATGGCCGGCCACGGCCGCCGTCTGGCCCTGTTGGCAGTCTCGGCGTTCCTCCTCGCCCTCTTCACCGCCCCCGCGTCCCAGCTCCAGAACGAGTTCCTGCGCGACGAGCGCGGCTTCTCGGCCAGCCGCATCGCCCTGTTCAGCGTCCTCACCGTCACCCCGGCCAGCCTCGGGGTGGTGGTGGGCGGGCGGCTGGCCGACGTGCGGGGCCGCCGGCTGGTGGGCGCCGTCGGCCTGGCCGGGGGCGTGGGGGCCAGCGTGGCCATGTTCGCCACCACGGGCTGGGCGCTGTGGGCCTGGTCGGTGGTGGGCTCGGTGGTGGGCGGTGCCGTGCTGCCGGCTCTCGGGGTCTACGGGCCCGAACTGTTCCCCACCTCGCTGCGGGGACGGGCCAACGGGCTGGTGGCCCTGCTCGGGGTGGCGGGCAGCGCCATCGGGCTCTTGAGCGCCGCCGTCCTTGCGGAGCGCTTCAACGGCCTCGCCCCGGCCCTGGCCGTCCTGGCCATCGGGCCGGCCGTCCTGGTGGTGCTGGTGTTGGTGGCCTATCCCGAGACGGCCCGGCGCGAGCTCGAGGAGCTCAACCCCGAGGACCAACTGGGCCCGGTCCTACGAGGGCGCGCCTAGCCCACCTTGGCCACACCCAGCCCCGCCGCCCACGCCGACACGGCCTCGGCGACCTCGACCTCGGCCCCCTTCAGCTCGTGGCGGCCGCCGTCGATCCAGGCGTGGGTCACCGGACCGGGGAGGGTGGCGGTGGCCTCTTGCAACTCGGTGGGGGTGGCGAAGGTGTCCCGGGTGCCGGACACGAACAGGCACGGCACCTCGAGCTGGCCCAGGTGGGCCACCCGCAGGCGCTCGGGGCGGCCCGGGGGGTGGAGGGGATAGGCGACGAGCACGAGCCCGGCGGCCGGCAGCCCCTCGGCCACGGCCATGGAACATATGCGCCCGCCCATCGAACGTCCCCCGAGGACCAGCCGCGACGGGGCCACGCCGGTGGCCTCGGCCAGGGCCTCGGCGGCTCGGACCACCGAGGCCACCAACGTCGGCGCCCGATCAGGGACCCGGCGCCCGGCCAAGCGGTAGGGGAAGTCCATCCGCTCCACGGGCAGGGGGGCGAGGGCTTCCTCGATGGCGACCAGACCGGGGTGGGAGCGCCCGCTGCCGGCCCCGGGCGTCAACAGGACGGCTCCCACCACCGGGCCCGGCACCACCACGTCAGCCAGGGGTGGACACCGAGGTGGCCAACAGGATGCGGCGGGCCTCGCTCAGCTCGGAGATCCGCTGCGCCGCCCCCTCGTTGGCCCCGCCGTGATCGGGGTGGGCGGAGCGGACCAGGACCCGGAACCGCTGCTGGACGTCACTGCGCTCAGGGACGACCTCGGCCGCGAAGCCGAGCACACCCAGGGCCCAGCGGTGCGGGTGGGTGAACGCGCCACTGGCCCACGCCCGGGCACCCCCACCACCCGAGAGGTGGGCGACCAGGGAGGGCCCCACCGGCCCGTGCCACAGCGTGGCCCGCCGAACCGTCTCCAACACGGTGGCCCGGTGGGCCTCGTCCACGGCGCCGGCGGCGTAGACCGCGCCCAGGATCTGGGCCGCCGGACTGGCGTTGTCCTCGAGGTCGAAGTGCACGGTGTCGCCCAGGTCGACCAGGCGGTGGCGGGTGCGGGCCAGCCCGATGCGATCGACCTGGAAGCGGTGGCGAAGTCGGGGCTGGGGGATGCGCCGGCCGGCCTGCAGGTCGTCGAGGAGCCGGGTGACCTCGCCCACGAGGTCGGGGTCGAGGTCCTCGATGGAGGCGGCGACGATGCCCCCGAGCAGCAGCCCCCCGAAACCCGGAGGGGGATCGGTGGGCAACAGGCGGTGGCCGAGGGCCACCCGGCGGGTGGGAGCGATGGGCCGGCTGTGCCAGATCTCGAGCTCGGCCAGCAGCACCGGGCCACTGTAGGGATCGGTGGTGGCAGGGCGCAGGTCAGGCCTCGAGGAGCTCGAAGGAGCCCACCATGCGGGCGAAGCCCTCGGCATCGGGCTCCTGTCCGGCTCGTTGCAAGAGGTAGAGGCGGCGATCGACCAGGACGGCCCGGCTCTGGACCGTGCCCTCCTCGATCTCGATCACGAAGTCAACGGCCGGATAGCCGGCCACCTCGGCCGGAGACTGGGAGGCCACCGCCCCCGCCAGGTTGCCGGCCGCGCCCTGGACGACGCCGTCGAGCACGAGTTGGGGGTCGACGTCGACGATGCTCTCGGGGTAGTCGACGAAGGCCACGGTGTAGACCTCGGTGCGGTCGGCCTGGGCGGTGTACAACGACAGATCGAGCATGACGCCCCCGACGTCGACCGTCTGCTCGTTGAGCACGGCCTCGGTGGGCAGCTCCACCCGAAAGCCGCCCTCGGCGGACTCCAGCTCGACCCAGTCGCGGCCGGCTTCGCTCCTTGCCGGATCGGACTCGTCGCCGGTGGTCCCGTTGGCCGCCGCTGATCCCTGGCCACGCTCGCCCCTCGCGCCGCCCTCGCCGGCGTCGCCCACCGAGGTCCCGGCGTCGTTCGCAGGCCGGGTCTCGTCTTCGTTCCCACCGCAGCCGACCAGGGTGACGACGACAAGGGTGACCAGCACCAACACCAGCACCCGGACCCGACGCAGCGGCACCGGACCAACCGTACCGGTGGTGCACGGGTCGCCTGCGTCGCTCGCCGCCCTACACGAGAGGGTGGACGGCCTGGCGCAGGGTGCCGGCGGCGCCGGCGATGACCTCTTCGTCGGCGCCCTCGCGCAGGCGCTGAGCCAACGCCGCGGCCAGGCCCCTCAGCTCCGCCCAGGTGGCCGGATCGAGCCCATAGGGGGCGGCCACCTCGCCCGCAGCCCGGGCGGCTTCGAACAGCTCCTCGGCACCCTGGGCGTGGCCTGGGGCACCGCAGAGCACGTCGGCGGCCACGTACAGCGACGACAGGACCTCGGCCCCGGCGTCGTCGCCGTCGTCGTCCTCGGGGGCCAGGGCATCGGGGTGGTCGAGCTCGTCGATGAGCTCCTCGACCACGTCGGCGTGGCGCCCGGCGACCACCAGCAGGTCCGACACGTTGGCCGGGCTCGCCGGTCCCGACACGGCGCCGGGCGTCATCCACGATGCCAGGCTGGCGGGCTGGTCCCACCGGTGGGCCACGCCCTCCCCGTCGAGCAGACGGCCGAGGGTGGCCCGCAGCTCCGCGTCCCAGTCGCTCAGGTCGTAGACCACCTCCTCGTGGCTCTCGTCGCCATGACCGGCCTCGCCGCCGGCCTCGTCGCTGCTCACGGCGTCCGCCACCGCAGCACGTGGCGACGCAGGAACGACTCGGTGCGGCCCAGCTCGTCGATCACCGTCTCCGGCCGCCCCCACCCGTGGCCCTCCCCCTCGTAGACGTGCAGCTCGACCTCGCCCCCTCCGGCCCGCACCCGCTCGGCCACGGCCTGGCTCTGAGCCAGGGGGACCACCTTGTCGTCGCTCCCGTGGAGGATGAGCAGGGGCGCGGTGATGGCCCCGGCCCGATGCACCGGGGAGCGCTGGCGGTAGAGGTCGGCCGCGGCCGGCAGGGGTCCAACCAGGGAGTGCAGGTAGTGGGCCTCGAAGCGGTGCGTGGTCTCGTCCAGCTCGAGCAGGTCGGCCACGCCGTAGAGATCGACGCCGGCGGCGCACAGCTCGGGGTGGCCGGCCAACAGGTTGAGGACGGTGAAGCCGCCGGCGGAGGCGCCCATGGCCACCAGCCGACGGGGATCGCCCCAGCCCGAGGCCACCGCGGCGTGCAAGCCGGCGGCGACGTCGTCGGTGTCGAGCTCACCCCAACGCCCGGCCAGAGCCTGGGTGAACGCCCGACCGTGGCCCGTCGAGCCCCGGTGATCGGCCACCAGCACGGCCCAGCCCCGGTCCACCCAGTAGGCGACCCGGGGGTTGAACACCACCTCCATCTGGGCGGTGGGTCCGCCGTGGACCCACACGATCAGGGGCGGGGGATCCCCCAGCACCGGGGGCATGGGACGGTAGAGACGACCGGGGATCTCGACGCCGTCACCGGCAATCCAGCTGACCAGCTCGGGCTCGCCCAGCCCGGCGGCGCCGAAGCCGGCCAGCGGGCCCAGGGCGAGGCGCTGGCGGGACCGAAGGCCCGGGCCCGTGTAGGCCACCACCTCGGTGGGGGTACGGGCGCCACTGCGCACGGCCACCAGCGTCTCCTCCCCCCAGCTCAGGCCGCCGTGC
>JAUJLZ010000146.1 GCA_030447125.1 Acidimicrobiales bacterium | reverse complement strand
GACGCCCTGCGCCGCCTGGAGACCATGGTCCTCACCGGGTCGGTGGCCCTGCCTCGGGCGGCGGTGCGCGACCAGCTCAGCGCCGCCCTCGACCTGGTCGTGCAGGTGGCCCGTCGATCCGGCGGTGGCCGGGGGGTGGTGGAGGTGGCCGAGGTGGTGGCCGGCGACGAGGCGGCGGGGGCGGGAGCGCCGGCCGGACCGCGAACCCGCCACCTGGCCGGTCCACTCGGGCTGGTGGCACTGCCCGCCCGGGCACCTCGGGGGAGGGGAGCCCTCCCGCCGGACCCCGCCTGGCTGGTCGGGTCGGCCCCGGTGGCGCCGTGAACGCCCTCCTCGGAACCCTGGTCGCCAGCCTGGTGCTGGTGCTGGCCATGGCCATCCGTGGGGCGGTGGCGGGAGGACGGGGTTCCCTGGTTTCCGGGAGGTTGCAGGATCGCGGGTCGACGCACACCAGGGGGGCGGTGCTGCTCGCAGCGTTGCCCGAGCCGCCCGTTCGTCTGGCGCGTTGGCTGGCCGACGTCGGGTTGGTGATGGACGCCCGGCGGGTCTGGAGCGCCTGGTGGGCCACGGTCGTGGTCGTGGTTGGCGCCGCCGTGGTGGCCGGCGGCCCGGGCCTGGCCCTGGTGGCCGCCCTCACCACCGTCGTGGGTCCCGCGGTCGCGCTGCGGGCCGCCTCGGGACGCGCCGATCGACTTCTGGAGGACGGTCTCCCCGACGCCCTGGAGGCCATGGCCCGGGCCCTGCGCAGCGGGGCATCCCTGCGCCAGGCCGTGGGCGAGGCCGCCGCCGCCACCCCGGGGACCCTGGGCCACGACCTGGGGTCCGTGGCTCACGACGTGCGCCACGGCCGGGCGCTCACCGTCGCCCTGGACCGGTGGGCGGCGCAACGACCGCTCCCGGGGGTGCGCCTGGCTACGTCGGCTCTTGCGCTGGGAGCCGAGACCGGCGGGGCCCAAGCCCGGGCCCTCGATGGCGTGGCCGCGACCCTGCGCAGCCGTCAGGCCGTGGGTCGGGAGGTGCGGGCCCTGTCATCGCAGTCACGCCTGTCGGGTGTCGTCATCACCCTGGCGCCGCTCGGTTTCTCGGCCCTGGCTGCGGCCACCGACGAGCACACCGCGTCGTTCCTCTTGAGCACCCCGCTCGGGCTCGTCTGCCTCGCCGTCGGCCTGGCCCTTGACGGCGTGGCCGCCCTGTGGATGCACCGGCTTTCCCGGGTCGAGGCGTGACCGAGATGGGGGCCGGCATGGCCGTGCCCGGCCTGGGCGCTTTCGTCACCGGCGTGATCGCCGTGGCCTGGGTCGGGTTGATCGTGGCCGCAGCCCGGCGACTGGCCCCCTCGCCGGCTCGTGGTCGGGTCCGGTCGCTGCACGCGGGCTTCCCCAGCTCGGCGCTGCGCCCCGCTCGCTCGACTCTCACCGTTGCTGTCGGCGGCGTCCTCTTGCGCCTCGCCCATCGACCAAGCCCGCAAGACGAGGCCCGGCGACTGGGGCGGGCCGTCCTCGCCGGGGCCGCCGCACTGGTGCTCAGCCCCCTGGCCGTTCCGGCCGTCGGAGCCGCGGTGTGGGCCCTCCCTGCGTTCGACGAGCGCCGCCGTCGCCGCCGGCACCGAGACGAGCTTCTCCGCCACCTGCCCGAGGTCACCGACCTCTTCGTCCTCGCCGTGGGCGCCGGGCTCACCGTGCCCCTCGCCGTGGCCGCCGTATCCCGGCGTGCACCCGGGCCGTTGGCCCCGGTGTTGGCCCACGCCATCGAAGAGACCACCCTCGGCCGGCGTCTGGCCGACGCTCTCGACGACATCCCCGCCCAGGTCGGCGAGGAGGCCCGGCCCCTGATCGCTGCCCTGGTCGCCTCCGACCGCTACGGCGCCCCCCTGCTCGACGGGCTCGTCCGCCTCAGCGCCGAGCTGCGGGCCGACCGGCGCCGGCGTGCCGAAGAAGCCGCTCGGCGGGTCCCGGTGAAGCTCCTCTTCCCCCTGGTGTTCTGCACCCTCCCTGCGTTCGCGCTGCTCACGGTGGCGCCACTGCTCGCCGGCGCCCTCCGGGCGCTGCGCCTTTGAACCCTGCAGCTTCCGAAGAAGGAGGAGCTCATGCTCCCGATCACCGTTCGTCTCCACGTCGCCATCCTGCTCGTCACCCAGCGCGTCGAGGCTCGCCTGGCCCAGATGGGCGACGAGGAGGGCCAGACCTCGGCCGAATACGCCCTGGTGCTGTTGGGGGCGGCCACCGTCGCCATGATCATCACCCTGTGGGCCAAGAACACCGACAAGGTGGGGGGCCTGCTCGATTCGATCTTCGACAGGATCGCCAGCATGAAGTCGTGAGCCGGGGCACCTGCGGGTGCCACCAGCGGGGGAGGGGTGACCAGGGCCAGGCCGCCGTGGAGCTGGCCCTGGTCCTTCCCCTCGTCGTTTTGCTGGCGCTCGTGCTCGTGCAGGTCGCCCTGGTGGTGCGTGACCAGGTGCTGGTGATCCACGCCGCCCGGGAGGCGGCCCGGGAGGTGGCGGTCAGCGCCGACCCCGGGGTTGCCGAGCGAGCAGCCATGGCCGGTGGCCCCCTCGATCCCACCCGCCTGGAGGTCGAGGTCTCGGGGCGGGGTCGCCCCGGGAGCCGGGTGCGGGTGGACATCCGCTACGCATCCGCCACCCACGTCCCCCTGGTCGGATCCCTGGTCGGCGACGTCGCCCTCTCCGGTGACGCCTCCATGAGGGTCGAACGGTAGGATCTGTCGCGCCGAGTGGCGGTTCGACCACCTCGGGTCGGCGTCACAATCAGGCCGGTGGCGCGTCCAACGGCCAAAGGAAGAAAAACGGGTCCCGCCGCTTCCCGCCCTACAGCATCGGTGCCCGTCTGCCGACGAAGAGCAGTGGTCGCGCCCGACTCCCACTCGGGCATCAGTAGCCTTGGAGAAACCATGAACCCGATGTCCCCCCCCTTCGCCCCGACCTGCGGTTTCCTGTCGTGCTAGGCCAGCGCTGGGCCCGCCGGATGCTCTCCGGCTTGGCCGGAGTCATGCTGCTGGCCGCGGTCGGTGTCCTTGGGTACCCCTTTTACACCAACCTCTACCAGGACCGTGTCCAAGGGGAGCTCGACACCCAGCTCACCAGCCCCGAGCTGGAGCAGGCCTACCGGGCCGGCGAGGTGGCCGAGGGTGACAGCCTCACCCGGCTGATGATCCCCTCGCTCGACGTCGACGTGGTCGTGGTCGAGGGCACCTCGCCCGGGGCCCTGCGAGCCGGGGCCGGCCACTACCCCGAGTCACCGCTGCCCTGTGAGGTCGGCAACGTGGCCATCGCCGGCCACCGCACCACCTACGGCCGTCCCTTCCACAACCTCGACCTGATGAACCCCGGGGACAAGATCATCCTCCAGACCCCGGTGGGCACCTGCACCTACTCGGTCAACAAGGCCCCCTTCATCGTCGGGCCCGCCGACTTCTCGGTGCTCGACGGCACCTCCACCGGCACACTGACCCTCACCACCTGCCACCCCAAGAACTCTGCGGCCCAGCGGCTCATCATCCAGGCCGACCTCGAGGGGCCGGCTGCCTCGGCATGACCACCGCTCGCCGCCTCTCGGCCGCGGCTGCCGCCGGCGTGCTCGCCCTGCTCGCCGTCCCTTCGGCGGCGCGGTCGGCGGACCCCGACCCCGCCGTCGAGTGGACCAGGCCGACCAACGACGAGAGCACCCTGGAGGAGCAAGGTCTGCTCACGGCCACGGTTACCCCTGGCGGGGATCAGCACAGCGTTGAGGAGGTGGAGTTCGAACTCGTTCCTCAGACCCCGTCGAGCGACCCCGAAGACCCCTGTTTCGTGGATCTCGGCGATCAGGCAGTGCAGCCCTTCAACGGCGGTAGCGCGTCCCAGGACTTCGCGCTCGATGTGGACTTCCCCTGCAACCGGATCTACGACATCACGGCAAAGGTGCCTTTCGAGACCCAGGGCCCCGTCGGTCTAGCCGGCAACGTGGGCAGCACCTCAGACGTGGTCGAAGACACGGTGAGGTTCTCCACGGCCATCCCGCCGGCTGAGGTGGAGGGCCTGGAAGCCACCTACGACCCCGGCACCAGGGAGGTGCGCCTCACCTGGGCGCCCAACCCTGAACCTGATCTGATCGGCTACCGGGTGGAGCGCAACCCACCGGGGCGGGACGGCTTCAGCCGCATCGGTGACGAGGTGGTGACCGAGACGAGCTTCACCGACCCCGACATCGGCGAGGAGCATCGCTACCGGGTCATAGCGGTGCGCGAGGGGGCGGCGCCGGGCAGCAAGATCGAAAGCGAGCCGTCGCGGTCGGTGGCGTCGGGGCCCGATGTGCCCGAGCCGACCGGGCCCGACGTCCCGCCTCCCAACCAGAGCAGGTCCGATCCCGCCAACCGGAGCTCGGGTGCGGGGAACCGATCCAACCGAGCGGGCGGCTCTCCCGACCGTGGATCGAGGGCGCCATCGCAGACCCGCACCACCTCCAACATCTTCGAAGAGACCCTCCCCTTCGATCCCAGCCAGACCACGACCACCTCGCCGGAGCCGCCGGAGGACGCCGCCGTGCTGGCCGAGTTCGATGACGATCTGTCCGACGCTGAGCAGCGACGGGCGACGCTCGTTCCTGTGGCCGGCGGCCTCGCCCTCCTCGTGGGGGCGATGCACCTCTTCCTGCTCTCAAGGCGGGCGGGCGAGAGCGACATCCCCATCGTCCCCCGCTAGCCCGTCGCTTGCCGACAGCGTCGGCCATCTCCTCGGGAGGGACTCGCGGGCGGAGCCGGTAGTCTGTGCGCGGCTGCCAATCGTGGAGGATTACAGCGAATGGATCTCGGGCTCGATCTGTCGGAGCGTGACGGGTACTCGGTTCTCGCCGTATCAGGCGAGGTCGACGTGGCCACCGTCCCCCGGATGCGTGAACAGCTGCACGGCCTGGTGGCCCAGGGCGACAACCGCATCGTGGTCGACCTCGACGGCGTCGACTTCCTCGACTCCACCGGCCTCGGTGTCCTCGTCGGTGCGCTCAAGCGTGTGCGCTCCAGCGGGGGCGACCTCCAGCTCATCTGCAACCAACCCCGCATCCGCAAGGTGTTCGAGGTGACGGGACTCACCAAGGTGTTCTCCATCCACGACAGCGTCGACCAAGCGGTGGCGGGAGCAGTCACCTAAGGACCGAGGAGGTCGGCATGGGTGATCAGCCCGAGCCCGAGGAAGGCGCTGGCCTGGCCACCGTCTCCAAGCCCGACGAGCTGCTCGCCCTGCACTCGGTCACCACCGAGATGTTCGCCATGCTGCGGGAGTGGTTCGATGTCCCCGACCGGGTGACGCTCGACTTGGCCGAGGTCGATTCCGCCGTCGCCGAGCTGGGTGACCCTCAACTCGTGGCCGCCATGGCCATGCGCAAGCTCCAAGCCCTGCACCTGCTGTCGACCCCAGGGGTGCGGACCACCACCGACGTGGTTGTGACCATCGTCCAGGATCTCCAGCGGGCCTTGCTCCAGGCTCCATCCATGCGGCTCAAAGTGGCGGCCGAAACCACCGACTGGGACGCCGAGCTGGCGTCGCTGGCCGATGTCGACGACGACTCCGCTGGTGCCGCTCCCGACGCCACGGACGCCGCCGATCCCGACGTCGACCACTTCCGGGTCCTCCACGCCCTCCTGGTCGCCGCCGTCGAAGCCGTCGTGCAGTCCTCCGAAGGGCGGATCTGCTAC
>JAUJLZ010000145.1:3851-5702 GCA_030447125.1 Acidimicrobiales bacterium | reverse complement strand
CTGTGACGGGGCGACGCCGGGGGCGCGGCGTCGAGGTGTTCGACGCATCCCCTTGGGGGGGACCGGCTCGATGCCGAAGAGCCCGGCAATGGCGGGAACCCGCCCGGCATGCTTGCGGACCTGGCCCAAGAGCTCGTCACCGGGTTCGGGGGGGATGCCCGCCGGTGTGACCGAACGGCGTACGGCGGAGTAGGCGACGGCATCGAGGAGCGTGGCCCAGCGGTCGACGGCGATCTCGGCGGTCATGGCCGCCCCGGCCGCCTCGGCCAGTCGGGTGGCGACGTCGGGAGCCAACCGCTCGCCCGGCTGGGGGGCACGCGACGAGAGCCGGAGGGCCCGCACGACCCGGCCGCCTTGCAGGGACTGCTCGAGATCTTGTTGCCAGACCGCCTGTTCCGCCTCGGTGCGCCGCTCGAGCACAGCCCGGAGCTTGGCCGCCGGCTCTCGGGTCTGCTCCTCCCTGGCCACGTCCTCGGCGCTGACCACCACCGACCGC
Source organism: Acidimicrobiales bacterium (assembly GCA_030447125.1). The sequence continues at coordinate 5,206 of JAUJLZ010000145.1, read as the reverse complement.
AGGTCGGCCAGCGACAGCTCTTCGGCATCGGTGAGGGCGGCGTCGGCCCGGTCGAGCCAGTCGGCCACCCGCACCCGGGGGAGCAGTCCCTCGGCGATGGCCAGGACGGCGGCTGACGGAGCCTCGGGCTTACCCTCGCGACGAGCCTCGGCGTTCTGTTCCTCGAGCGCCGTTCGCACCGCCGGCATCCCACCCCGCAACGCCTGCTCGGCGATGGGCTGCTGTTCCTGGGGCAGCTCGGCCAGCAACGCGTCACGGTGCACTCGCCGGGGTCGCAGCTTGCGGGGCTTGGGTCGGGGGGCGACCTCGGGGCGAGGCGGACGGCTTCGCCGTTCGTGCCTGGCGGTCTCGTCACCGTCCCCTGGCCTGCGCTCTGGCGAGCGAGGACGGTGGGACTGCTCACGTTCGGGCCGGTCTCGGTCAGAGCGCGGGCGATCTGGCCGGCGGGAACCGGGAGCGCCACCAGGTCGACGATCGGATCGATCGATGGGGCCCGACGAGGTTCGGCCTCGCTCGACCCGGGTGGTGGTGACCGGCGCCTGTTCGGCGGACGATCCGACGATCTCAAGGCGCTCGGGCTCCCGGCGCTGGCCCTTGGGCGCCAAGACAGCGGTCACCGTGATGCCCTCGATGTCGATCTCGGCGTCGGCCCGCAGTACGTCGCCGACGCCGGCTCCGGCTGGAAGGAGCTTGCCGTTGAGCACGCCCTTGGGCTGGCGCGCCCCGGCCGCGCGCCAGGTCCAGGTCCCGTCTGGGCGTTCGCTGGTCAGTTCGACGGCAATCCGGGGTGACACGGGATGCCACGCTACCCGTCCGGCGGTGGCAAGCTGAGGCCGTGCTTCCCACCAGCGATCTCTGGCGTCGCCGGGAGCTCTCCGTGGACACCGCCGAGCGCCGGGTGGTCGACGTGACCGACGAGGTGGCGGCGTTCTGCCGAGACGCTGGGTCGGGTCTGTTGAACGTCTTCGTCCCTCACGCCACGGCAGGGGTAGCGCTGGTGGAGACGGGCTCGGGCTCGGAGACCGATCTGGTCGATGCGCTGGTCCGCCTACTGCCTCGCGACGACCGATACCGCCATCGTCACGGTGGCATGGGCCACGGCGCCGACCACCTCCTGCCCGCCCTGGTCAGCCCCTCGGTCGTCATCCCGGTGGACGACGGTCAGGTGCAACTCGGCACCTGGCAGCGCATCGTGCTGGTCGACCTCAATGCCGACAACCCCCGCCGGCGGATCCGCTTGAGCCTGCTCAGCGCCAGCTCCTGACCGAGCCGGATCTCTGCTCAGGCTTTGAGGAGACGCTCGATCGCCGCGGTGGCCTCGGTGACCTTGGCGGTTCCCTCGACGTCGCCCGCCC
>JAUJLZ010000145.1:0-3751 GCA_030447125.1 Acidimicrobiales bacterium | reverse complement strand
CCACGGTGTCCGATCAGGTGCGATCTCGTCTCGGCGTCGACCGGGCGGCGGCGGGGACGTCGGGCAGGAACAACCCGGCTTCGATGTGGGCAAAGGGGGAGAAGAGGTCGCTGGCCACGAACCGAGCTCGGATCTCGGCCAAGGTCGTGGGTGGCGGCCGGTGCCGGACGTTGAAGTACGCCTCCTGGTAGAGGTGGCGCTGGTCGACCCCGAGGTCGGACAGCACGGTGGCGATCTCCTCGATCATGGCGCCGTTGCCCACGAGGTAGTACTGCTTGCCCCCCAGGGTGTCCAACAGGCCAGGCACGCTCTCGGTCAGGCGACCCCGCAAGCCCTTCCAGTCATCGCGCGGCTGGGAGAGCGAGATGCGATAGTGGAAGTTCGCGTACGCTTGGGCCAGGGCCTCGAGCTCGTCGACCATGCACAAGTCGTCGCGGTTGCGCAGACCCCAGAACAGCCGGATGGGCTGGTCGAAGCCCTGCTCGAGCAGGTGGGGGCAGAGGGAGAGGAACGGTCCGATGCCGACCCCGGTGGCGAGCAGCACCAGCTCTCGTTCCTCGTCCTTGGGCATCATCGAACGACCGCTCGGGCCCCGAAAGCGGAGCACATCGCCCAGCTCGAGGGTGGCCAGGTACTGGGAGAGGTCGCCTCCGGAGACGAGGCGGACAAGCAGGCGGAACGTGCGCCCTGCATCGGGCGGCGAGGTGATGCAGTACGGGCTGCGCTGCTTGCCCAGCCCCTCGTCGTCGGCCTGGATGGCGATGAAGTAGCCCGGAAGGAAGTGGAAGGGCTGGGAGTCGGTGACTTCGAAGGTCAGGCCCAGCGTGCGCGGACACAGCAGCTGGCGCTGGGTGAGCACGGCCCGCCGGTCGTAACGGTTGACCCGTTCCAACTTGCGTTCGGGTGCTCCGCGGGAGAGGGGGAAGGCTCCCTGGGGAGGCAGGATGTCGATGTCGCGGCCGGGCATCCTCTGGTATCCGGGCGGCGGTGCTTCTTCGCCGGGCGCAGGACCTGTCTCCTCGAAGGTCATCGTCGAGTTTGCCTCGCCCCGTAGCTCACTGTGCGCCCTGTGATCACTCCCATTCTACGGCTACCGTCGGGCCACGACAGCTTCCTTGTCACCTTCATGTGGGCGTGTTCTGGGTGCTTCGCCCGGGGTCCGCCCACCGGTACCCTCGGGGGGATGACGCCCCTGCGCCCGCAGAACACCGAGCTTCAGGGTGAGAGGAGGCTTCCGGTGTACTCCCCGCTGGTGAAGCTCGGGTTGGCCGTGCTGGTGGTGCTGGCCCTCGGGTTGGGAGTCACCAGGTTGGCCGGCCTCTTGCCCTCTTTCGGCAACCCCTTTGCCGGTGAGACCGTCGATCGCACGCAGCCCGCCCTGCTCCAGGCCATCGAGGACCTGGCCGAGTACCGGGCGGCCACCGGGCAGTTCCAGGTGATCCTCGACGTGGAGAACGACACCCGCTTCGTCCCGTCGTTCATCAGGGGGGAGCGCACGGTGTTCCTAGCCGGGGGAACGGTCGACGCCTCCGTCAACTTTGCCGGCCTGGGGGAGGGGGCCATCGACGTCTCCGAGGACCGCTCGGCGGTCACCGTGCGCCTGCCCCCCGCCCGGTTGTCCGAACCGAGGATCGATCCCGAGCGCAGTTACGTGGTGTCCCGGGAGCGGGGGCTGCTCGACCGCGCCGGCTCCATCCTCGCCGACAGCCCCACCGGCGAACGCGACCTGTACCTGCGGGCCGAGGAGAAGCTGTCGGCGGCGGCCCGCGAAGCCGATCTGGTCGAACGGGCCGAAGCCAACACCCGCGCCATGCTCGAATCGATGCTGAGCTCGCTGGGCTACACCGACGTCACCGTGATCTTCGGCGGGGGCCCGCTCTCCTGACGGTGCTCCCGCCACTCCCGCTCAGCAGTGCTCAGCCGCTCTGCCTGGTACTCAGCGCTCGGTAGCGCCCACGAGGTCGGGCTCTGAACCGACGGTGTCGGCAGCGTAGGCTCCGCGCTGGCCGAGCGGTTGGGGCTGCCCCCGGGTGGAGTCCCGCCTGGTCTGGCGCTCGGTCTCACTGTCGAGCTCGGCGCCCAACAAGATGGCGTAGGCGGTGAGGAGCAACCACAGCAACAGCACCACGACGGCCCCGAGGGTGCCGTAGGTCTCGTTGTAGTTGCCGAAGTTCGTGACGTACACCGAGAAGGCCACCGATCCCACCAGCCACAGCACGGTCGCCGCCAACGCTCCGGGCGTCACCCACCGCCACTTCGGGGCGTCCCGATCAGGCGCATACCGGTAGAGCACGGCCAAGGACAGCACCACCAACGTGGCCAGCACCGGCCACCGCAGTACCGCCACCGCCGTCTCCCCAAAGGTGCCGAGGCTGGTGGCCAGGCTGCCCACCACGACCAATCCCCCCACCCCCACGACGGCGGAAACCGCCAGGCCCAAGGTCAGCAGCAGCGCCAAGCCCCGGAGCCGGAGGAACTTGCGGCTCTCGTTTTCGTCGTAGGCGATGTTGAGGGCGGCCACCAGGGCGAGCATGCCCTTGGAGGCGCCGACGAGGGCGACCACGACACCCACGACCAGGCCCACGCCCAGGCTGGCCTCTTTCTGGCTGGTGATGGCCTCCACTTGGCTCCGGACCACGCCGGCGGCGTCAGGGGGCAAGGCCCCGAGGAACGCCCCGAGCTGACGCTCCACGTCGACGGGGTCGGCGACCAGGCCATAGAGCGAGATCACGGCGATGAGCGTGGGCACCAGGGCCACGAAGACGTAGAAGGCGACCCCGCCGGCGACGATGGAGACGTTGTCGGCCACGACCTGTTTGCCCGTGCGCTTGAGGATCTCGATCCACCCTCGGGCGGGGATCTTGATAGGGGAGTCCGCACCTCGTCCCCGACCACCTTTGGACCCGTTCGCCGAGGTTTGCGGGCGTCCCGGGCGAGCACCGGTCTCCGCTCGCTCATCGTCGTCCGTGGTGTTTGGTCGACGTGTCGGGGTTCCTCCGGTCGCTCCCGCCATCACATCGTGGCGAAAGCCGTCCAGCTCCGCTTGCAGCTGACGGCGCAGGATCAGCCGGTCGGCGAGGTCCTCGCCGCCGGCGGGCTCCCAGTCGAGGTCGACGGTGACGCGCGATCGACTGTCTCCCAACGGGGCGAACGAGACCACCCCTGAATGCGGACGCCCCCGACCCGTCCACACGATGCGCTTGCCGTCGTCTCGTTCAGTCACCTCGGCCGCGAAGTCCTGGGAGCGCCCTTCGATCAGGGTGACCCAGTCGACGGAGCCAGCTTCGCCCGGGCGCTGCGTCCCCGCGCCTCCCAGGAACGTCGGCACTCGCGTCGAGCCGGTCCAGGCCTCATAGACGGGCCCGAGCGGGCGATCAAGGTCAACGGTGCATACGACCGATGTCATGGCGCTGGTGCTCCTTCCTGTCGAGGAGGACAAGTACGGTCCCTTGGCAGGCCCGATCAGCGGCGGGCGGTACGTCCCCCGGCAACGGCACGGTAGATGCCAAGGAGGATCAGGGAACCGACGATGGCCGACACCCAGGTGGCCAGGTCGAAGAACTCCTCGTTCACGTCTCTACCGAGGAGGGCGCCGGCGAGAAACCCGCCAACGAGGGCGCCAACGATGCCGATGATGATGGTGACGATCGCCCCGCCTGGATCATCACCCGGCAGGATCGCCTTGGCGATGAGCCCGGCGATGAGGCCTAGGATGATCCAACCGATGATGCCCATGGAGAACCTCCGGGGT
>JAUJLZ010000144.1 GCA_030447125.1 Acidimicrobiales bacterium | reverse complement strand
ACCGTGGTGCCCCGGGACCGCCTCATCGACGAGCTGTGGGGCGACCAACCGCCGGTGAACGCGGCCAACGCCCTCCAGGCCCGGGTGTCCCAGCTGCGGCGGCTGCTCGGGCCCGAACGGGTCCTGGGCCGAGCGCCCGGCTACCTGTTGGCCATCGCCCCAAGGACGTCGACGTGATCGCCTTCGAGCAGCTCGCCGGGCAGGGACGCAACCTCCTGGCCCGGGCCGAGGTCGGCAGAGGTGCCGTCGCCCTGCACCAGGCGCTCGAGCTGTGGCGGGGGCCCGCCCTGGTCGACCTGGTCGAGGGCGACCTCGCCGACATCGAGGCGGCCCGCCTGGAGGAGATGCGCCTGGCCGTGCTGGAAGACCGCATCGAAACCCGACCTGGCCCTCGGGCGCCACACCGGCGTCGTCCCCGAGCTCCACGCGCTGGTGGCCGACCACCCGTTGCGCGAGCGCCTGTGGGGCCAGCTCATGGTGGCGCTGTACCGGTCGGGTCGCCAGGCCGAGGCGCTGCGCGCCTACCAGGAGGCCCGCCGCCTGCTCAGCGAGGAGCTCGGCCTCGCGCCCGGGTCGGAGCTGACCCGCCTGGAAGGCGCCATCCTCGCCCATTCTGCCGAGATGGATCGACCCCCGGTCGAGGTGGTGACCGATCACTCGGTGGCACCCACGGCGGATCGCCTCGGGGCTGGCCGGCCATTGGGGAACCTGCGGCCCTCGCTCACGTCCTTCGTGGGGCGCGACGACGACCGGTGCCGTGTCGCCAAGCTGCTCGGCAATGGCCGCCTCGTCACTCTCACCGGGCCCGGGGGCAGCGGCAAGACCCGCCTGGCCCTGGAGGCGGGAGCCGAGCTGGCACCCGACTTCCCCGAGGGGGTGTGGGTGGTGGAACTCGCCGGGGTGGCCGACCCCGACGCGGTCACCTCTGCGGTGGCGTCGGCCTTGGGCCTGCGCGACAGCACCATGCTGCCCCTCACCGGAGCCGGCGGCTCCCTGTCCCCACCGCCTCCCTTGCAGCGCCTCCTCGAGCATCTCGACGGCGCCCGGGCGCTGCTGGTGCTCGACAACTGCGAGCACCTCGTGGCCGCGGTCGCCTCGCTGGCCGAGACGCTGCTGGGGGCCTGGCCGGGCTTGCGCATCCTGGCCACCAGCCGTGAGCCACTGGCCGTCGCCGGCGAGGCGCAGTGGCCAGTCGACCCCCTGCCCGTCCCCGCCGTCGAAACCGCCGAGCCCGACGACCTGATGGCCTCGCCCGCCGTGCGCCTCTTCGCCGACCGGGCCGCCGCCGTGACGCCGGACTTCACCCTCTCGGCGGGCACCGCACCGCTGGTGGCCGAGATCTGTCGCCGCCTCGACGGCCTGCCCCTCGCCATAGAGCTGGCCTAGGCCAAGGTCAAGGCCCTACCGCTGGCCGACATCGTCGCCCGCCTCGACGACCGCTTCCACCTGCTCGGCGCCACCGGGCGGCGCGGTGCTCACCGCCAGCAGACGCTGCGGGCCCTGGTGGACTGGAGCTACGACCTGCTCGCCGACGACGAGCGCACCGTGTTCGAGGCCCTGTCGTGCTTCGCCGGTGGCTGCAGCCTGGCCGCGGCTGAGGGAGGTGTGTGCCACCGGCCCGGTGGAGGCTGGTGCGGTCGTCGACGTGCTGGCCCGACTCGTCGACAAGTCGCTGGTGGTCGCCCATCTCGACCACCGGGTGGGACCCCGCTACGAGCTCCTGGAGACCCTGCGCCAGTACGGGCGAGAGAGGCTGGAGGAGGCCGGCGCCGCCGACCAGGTCCATCTGGGCCACGCCCGGCACTTCCTCGCCCTGGCCCAGGCCGGCGCCGCCGGGCTGCACGGGCGCGACCAACGCCGGTGGCTGGCGCTGCTCGACACCGAGCATGACAACCTGCGCGCCGCTCTGGACTGGGCGGTGAGCCACAAGCAGGTGGCCCTGGCCCTGGCCCTGGCCCGGGCGCTGGGGTGGTTCTGGTACCTGCACGGCCCCCGCCAGGAAGCGATGGACCGCCTCCAGTCGGTGCTCGCCCTGCCCGTCGACTCGCCCACCGCCAGGGCCGGGGTGCTGGGTTGGGCCGGCTTCCTCGCCTTCTGCGACTTCGACCTGGCCCCGGCGTCGGCGTGGTGCGAGGAGAACCTCCGCCTGTGCCTCCAGGTCGGCGACGAGGCGGCCGTGGGCCTGGCCCAGGGCCTGTGCGCCCTGGTCGAGATGCACCTCGGCGCCCTGGAGCGGGCCGCCAGGCTCCTCGATGAGGCCGCCGCCACCTTCGCGCGCCTGGGAGACCAGTGGGGCCTGGCGGCGACGAGGTTCGTGGCCGGCCTCCTCGCCGTGGGCCACGACGTGGAACAGGGTGAGGGTCTGGCCGAGGACGCCCTCGACCGCTTCCGGGCGCTGGGCGACGGCTGGGGGGAGTTGCACTGCCTGTCCTGCCTCGGCCAGGCCGCCGAGGTACGAGGCGACTACGCCAGGGCGGCGGGCCTGCTCAGCGAGGCGGTCACGGTCGCCCGGGACCTGGGACTGGCCGACGAGGTGGCCAACCTCCAGGCCCAGCTGGCAACCTGTCCGTGCTCCGGGGCGAGCGCGACCGCGACGAGTGGCTGGGCACCGAGGCAGCCACCAGCTCCCGGCGCTTCGGCCTGGCCTGGGTGGCGTACTTCGGGGACCGCCTGGGCGTGGCTGCCCGTCGACGTGGCGACCTCGAACGGGCCCGGACGCTGCACGAGCAGGCCCTGGCCATCTACGGCCGGCTGGGCCTGAGCGAGGGCGCGGCGGTGGCCCTGGCCCGACTGGGTGCCCTGGCCCAGATCCAGGGCCACCTCGACGAGGCCCGGGCCCGCAGCGTCGAGAGCCTGGCCACGTTGGCGGGGCTCGGTGAGGGAGCGGCCGTCGCCCTGGTCGTGGAGGGGATGGCCGCCGTGGCTGCCGCCGAGGGGGAGGCGGAGCGGGCGGCCACCCTGTTGGGAGCGGCGGCGGTGCGGCGCGAGGCTGCCCGCTCGCCCCTCCCGCCGGCCGAGCGTGGCGACGTGGACCGGACCGAGGCCGCCGCCCGGGCCCTCCTCGGCGACAGTGCCTTCGCCCGCGCGTGGGAACAGGGTCGCAGTCTGGACCTCGACGAGGCGCTCGCTCCCGGCCCGAGCCACGTAGAGCCGGGACGGCTCAGAGACGCGTCAGCTCCCCGTCAGCACCACGGGGCCCGACGCCAGAGGGCCGTCAGGGCCTGGGGTGATCCTGCGCACGGGCCCAGGACGGGTCCATCCCGACGCAGGAGGGCATCGTGTTCACGACACTGGGAAGCTTCGTCTATCGCCGCCGGCGCCTGGTGGTGGCCGTGTGGGTGGTGGTGCTGGCGCTCGGCATGGCCCTGGGCGGCCAGGTGGCCGATCGCCTGTCCACCGAGTTCACCGGCAATCCCGAGCTCGAGTCGGCTCGGGTCGTGCAGCGCCTGGAGGAGCTGGCCGGGACCGGTGGCGAGGTCGTGGCCGTCATCTCCGGAGCTGCTACCGGCGAGCCGGCCGTGCGGGCGGAGGTGGAAGCGGCGTCGACCGACATCGCCACCATGGCCGGAGTGGTCTCGGTCGTCGACCACTACACGACCGGCGACCCGTCCCTGGTCTCGGCCGACGGGCAGGCCACGCTGCTGGTCGCCACGGTCGACGGCAAGCTCTCGGAGGAGGCGACCACCCAGCTGGGCGAATCCATCTCGGAACGGCTGCGGGAGATCGACGGCCCCACCGTCGGCCTGGCCGGCGCCCTGCCCCTCAACCAGGAGTTCATCGAGGGCACCGAGGAGGACCTGGTGCGGGGGGAGAGCATCGCCCTGCCCATCGCCTTTGTGGCCATGGTGGTCGTCTTCGGCGGCGTGCTGGCCGCCGGGCTGCCGCTGGTGCTGGCCCTGGCCAGCGTCGCCGGCGCCATGATCGTGCTCTTCGGCGCATCGGCGCTGACCGACGTGTCGGTGTTCGCCCTCAACGTCACCACCATCCTCGGCCTGGGCCTGGGCATCGACTACGGGCTGTTGCTGGTGAGCCGCTTCCCGGAGGAGCGGGCGGCGGGCCTCGACGTCGCCGCCGCCGTAGGCCGGGCCGTGGCCACCGCCGGCACCACCATCGCCTTCTCCGGCCTCACCGTGGCCGTCGCCCTGGCCGGGCTCTTCTTGTTGGAGGACCCGACGTTCACCTCCTTCGGCCTGGCCGGCACCGGCGTCGTGGTGGTGTCGATGGCCGCCGGGGTGACCCTGTTGCCGGCGCTGCTGGGCATGGTGGGTGGGCGCATCAAGCCTGCTCGTGCCCGACCCGACCACCACGGCTACTTCTGGCGCCTGTCCCACCTGGTGCAGCGCCGAGCCGTGCCGGTGGTCAGCGTCGTCGCCGTGGGCCTGGCCGTGCTGGCCGTGCCCTTCCTCGGCGCCCGCTTCGAGGTGCCCGACGCCCGCTCTCTGCCGCAGGACTCGGAGGTGCGGGCCACCGCTGAGGTCCTGGCCGAGCGCTTCCCGGCCATGGGCGCCGACCCCATCACGGTGGTGGCCGACGTCGCCGCCGCCACCCCTGAGCTGTCGGCCTACGTCGAGCGCCTCGAAGCGCTGCGCGGGGTGGCCGCGGTCTCGACCCGCCCGGGCCTACCCCCGGGCGTGAGCGTCATCGACGTCGTGCCCGCCGGCACCAGCCAGGACGAGGCGGCCCAGGCCCTCGTCGAGCAGATCCGCGACCTCCAACCCGGCTTCGCCGTCGACGTGGGCGGCACGGCCGCCTTCCTCGTCGACTTCGAGGCCCGGCTGGGCGACCGGCTCCCTCTGGTCCTGGGCGTCATCGCCGCCGCCACCTTCGTGCTGTTGTTCCTCATGACCGGCTCGGTGGCCGTGCCCGTCAAGGCCATCCTCATGAACCTGCTCTCGCTGGGTGCCACCTTCGGGGCGCTGGTGTGGATCTTCCAGGACGGCAACCTCTCGGGGCTGCTTGGCTTCGAGTCTGTGGGCTCGCTCGACCTGTTCACCCCGGTGCTGATCTTCATCTTCGCCTTCGGGCTGTCCATGGACTACGAGGTGTTCATGCTCTCGCGCATCAAGGAGGCCCACGACGAGACCGGCGACAACGACGGGTCGGTGGCCATGGGGCTCCAGCGCAGTGGGCGCATCATCACCTCGGCCGCCCTGCTCATCGTGGTGGTCTTCGCCGGCTTCGCCGCCGGCGACACCCTCATCATCAAGCAGTTCGGCGTGGGCATGGCCCTGGCCGTGGTCGTCGACGCCACCATCGTGCGCTCCCTGCTGGTCCCGGCCACCATGAAGCTCCTGGGCGAGTGGAACTGGTGGGCTCCGGCCCCGATGCGCCGCCTCCACCAGCGCGTCGGCCTGCACGAGCCGGCGCCGGCGCCGCCGCCGGATCCGGCGACCCCCGCCGAGGGCGTGTCACCCGTCGTCACCGGCCGTGAGGGCAGTGCCCACCTGGGTACCGCCCACGAGGGCCAAGAGGTGGGCGTTCGATGAGGCCAGCGTGGAGCGGGGTGAGGCGATCGAGTTGGTACGCAGACGTGACATCGAAGTGCTCCGTCAAAATAAGGATGAGAGCTACCCTCAGCCAAGTGGGAGGCACCGACCCATGGCCACAAGCGCCTGGGCTACGCTTCGGCCACCGCTGCCAAGGAGATGCCATGACCGACGTCCCGCCCAGGAACGACCCGTGGTCGAGCCCCGGGCAGAGTCAGCCCCC
>JAUJLZ010000143.1 GCA_030447125.1 Acidimicrobiales bacterium | reverse complement strand
GAAGCCCTGTGGCGCCGAGGAGGAGTTCGATCGACCACGGGGTAGGCAGGCCGCCATGGAGACGAACCGCCCACCGGTGGGCGAGGTCGAGGTGGTCGACGACGTCGCCGCGGCCTTTGCCGCGCTCGTGCAGGATGAGGCTCCCGTCACGGTGGCCCTTTCCGGCGGAGGTACCGCCCGGCGCTGCTACCAGCGCCTGGCCACCACCCCCGGTCTCGACTGGTCCTCGATCACGGTGTTCTTCGGCGACGAGCGCTGGGTCCCGGTCGCCTCCGACGACTCCAACGAGGGGATGGCCCGCCAGGTGCTGCTCGACCTGGTGGGCCCGGCCGAGATCCGGTCGTTGCGGGGGGCCGGGGACACGCCTGAGCAGGCGGCGGCGGCCTACGACATCGAGATCGCCGCCCTGGCCTCCCTCGATCTGGTGCACCTGGGCCTGGGCGACGACGGCCATACGGCGTCGCTGTTCCCGGGCTCGCCCGCCCTGGACGTCGACGACCGGCTCGTCGTGGCCACGGGCGACGACGTCCATCCCCACCCTCGTCTCACGTTCACCTTCCCGGCCATCGCCCGGGCCCGACTGGTGGTGGTCACGGTCAGCGGGACGGACAAGGCCGGGGCCTGGCAGCGCCTGTGCGGGGGGGACGACCTCCCCGCCGCCCGCATCCAGGCGGCGCGGGTCCTCTGGCTGGTCGACCCCGAGGTGGCGGGGGCCACCGGGGGTCCAGCCTGAACCCTGCCGCTCCGGCGATGTCCTACGCTCGACCCAGATCGCAGCCTCACCCGGCCCATCGGTGGAGATGACCGACATGCAACAGCCTCAGGAGACGGTCGACCTCGGCATCGAGGGCATCACCGATGCGGTTCGCATCGGTGCCGGTGGTTACGGAACCGTGTACCGGGCGCGCCAGGAGGCGTTCGACCGGACCGTGGCGGTCAAGGTGCTCCGGGCGCCGGCGTTCGACGAGGACGTGCGTCGACGCTTCGACCGGGAGTGCCGGGCCCTCGGGTCGCTGTCGGGGCACCCGCACATCGTCGCCGTGCACGCCTCGGGGGTGGCCGCCTCGGGGCTGTGCTACCTCGTCATGGAGTACCTGTCGGGAGGCACCCTGGCCCAGCGCCTGGCCGTCGGCGGGCCGTTGCCTGCCGGCGAGGTGGCGGGCATCGGGGTGAAGCTCGCCGGGGCCTTGGCCGCCGCCCACACCGCGGGGGTGTTGCACCGCGACCTCAAGCCCGAGAACGTCTTGGTGTCGGCCTATGGCGAGCCGCAGCTCGTCGACTTCGGGGTGGCCCACGTCGAGGGGGTCTCGGCCACGCAGTCGGGTTCGATCACGGGCACCTTGGCCCATGCCGCCCCCGAGGTGCTCTCGGGCGAGGGCGGTCAGGAGGCGGCCGACGTCTACTCCCTCGCCTCCACCCTCTACGCCCTCCTTGCCGGCCAGGCTCCGTTCGTCCGCGCCGGTGAGGTCGCCTTCTTCCCTCTCATGGCCCGGGTGTTGACCGAGCCTCCACCCGACCTGCGACCCAGAGGGGTGCCGGCCCCGCTGTGGCAAATCCTGGAGCAGGCCCTGGTCAAGGACCCCGCCCGGCGTACGGCGACGGCCGGGGCCCTGGCCGAGGCGCTGCGGACCGACCTGAGGACGAGCGAGACCGGTCCCATCTCCCTCATCGCTCCCGTCGCGGTTGTGCCAGAGGTACCGGGGGACTCGGGGCCGGACCCTGACGACCCCGGCACCGTGTCGGTACGCGGGGCATGGGCCAAACCGGGCATCCCTGCGCCCCCTCAACCGCTTCTCCCCCGGGCACCTCGCACTCCCACGTTCGTCGAGCGGGTCAGGTCCAAGGGGTTCGCGTCCACGGGGTTCGCGTCCACGGGGTTCGGGTCCAAGGCGACGCTTCGCCTGGTGGCCGGCGCCGTGGGGCTCGTCGTGGTGGCGGTGGCCGCCGTCGTGGTCATGTCCCAGCCCTCGGCGCAGGTGACCGACGTGGCCTCGGGTGAGGTGGGGGCCACCACGACGACGGTCCCCCGGGACAGCGTCACCTCGGCGGTCCCGACCACCGAACCCGAGGCGCTGGCGGCGTCGCCGACGACCGTGGCGAGCGTCGCTCCGCCCGTGCCCCAGACCACGATGCCCTCCTCGCCCGGGCCCCGACGTCGGCCTGGTGGCGATCAGCCGGCCCCGGCCACCGTGCCGTCGGCCCCGGTGACCCGATCCGAATCGCCGACGCCCCCCCTGGCCGTTCGGCCACCGGTCGCCGTCGACTACCCGGTGTGCACGAGCGGCGACTTCCAGGTCGCCAACAAGGCCGACCGATCGGAGCGCAGGGTTATGCGTCAGCGCACCTGTACCGAGGAGCTGAGCGACGGCAGCGTCAAGGCGTCGATGCTGGTACACGACCTCGAGCGCACGGTCGACGACCGGATCGCCGCGGTCTACCGAGTAGAGCTTCGCCGTTGCGACACCGGTGCGGTGCTGTCCTCAGATCCGGAGGGCACGGGCAGCCGCACGGTGACGGGGCAGTCTCCGGTGTTCCTGGCCGACACCGGGAGCTTCCGCCCTCCGCTCTACGCCGTCGCCGAGATCGGGGATCTCGAGCTCACCACCAGGGGCAGCGGGGGTGACGTCATCTGGTCGGGTGACGGGCTCGCCCAGACGACCGACGAGGTGTGTCCCTAGGCAGGGAGGCAGGTGCCGATGTCGCTCACGGGCCGGAGGGCTCGGGCACCAGGCGGGCCAGGGCGGCGACGGCCCGGTAGGCGGCTTCGGCCGGACCCAACTCGTCGGGACGCAACAGGTTGGCCATGATGCGCAGCACCCACTCCATGAGCGAGCGTGACTGCATCCCCACCCGGGTGAGCTCGCGCATGAGTGCCGGTCGCCCGATGAGGGCGGCAAAGCCGCGGGCCACCTTGAAGTAGAGGCCGAACTCGGCCTCGAGGGTTTCCGGGTAGCGGCGTAGGGCGAGGCCGTCGCCGGTGCTCAGGGCCTCGCCGAGCACGTCGGCGGCCAGGCGACCGGTTTCGTAGGCGTAGTCGATGCCCTCACCGTTGAAGGGGTTGACTGACCCGGCGGCGTCGCCCACGACCAGGTGGGTGGGTCCCGCTTTGGGTCCCACCGAACCGGCCATGGGCAGGCGCCCTCCGGTGGGCGGGCCCATCTGGGTCTCGGGACTGATGCCCCAGTAGGCCGGGGCCGTGGCCGCGAACTCGGTCATGAGGTGCGAGGTGTTGACCTGCTTCCAGTCGCGGAAGCTGGACAACAGGCCGATGCCCACGTTGATGGTGCCGTCGCCCACGGGGAAGATCCAGCCATAGCCGGGCAGGGAGGCCCCGGAGCGATCACGCACATCGAGGACGCTCTCGATCCAGGGGTCGTCGTGGAGGGGGCTCTTCCAGTAGCCGCGGATGGCCATGCCCTGGGGGTAGGAGCGGTTGCGAGAGGTTCCCAAGGACCGCCCGAAGCGGGAGTTGGAACCGTCGGCCACCACCACGTAGCGAGCCCGGATCTCCTCGGTGGCTTCCCCGCCCTTGCCGCGCACCGCCGCTCCCGCCACCAGACCTCGGTCCAGGACGGGACCGAGCGCTTCGGTCCCCTGCCACAGGGTGGCGCCGGCGGCGACCGCGTGATCAGCCACGAGCTGGTCGAGGTGGCACCGGCGCACCACGTAGCCGTAGTCGGGGAAGTCGGGGTGGGTCGGCCAGGCCAGCTCCAGGGTCACGCCGTGAGCCACCGCCCGCAGCCCCCCGTAGCGGTGGTGGCCGGCGGCGACCTGGTCCTCGAGTCCCATGTCGGCCAGCTGGCGGACCGCCCGGGGGGTCAGGCCGTCACCGCAGGTCTTGTCACGGGGGAAGGTCTTGCGCTCCACCACCACCACGTCGTGGCCCGCCCGGGCCAGCCAGTAGGCGGCGGCCGCGCCAGCGGGTCCGGCGCCCACCACGAGGACGTCGTGGAGGCGGTCGGTGCGTGACGTGGCGGTCACACCCGCACCGTCACGGGCTCAGGATTCGGCGGCGGCTTCGCCCTCGCCTCCCTGGCTGCCCTCGGCCTCTCCACCCGTCCCGCTCTCGGCCCCACCGGCGGCCAGGGCCGATTCGGTCTCCCCGCCGAGGATCTCCCGCTCGTAGCGGACGACGGCGATGACCTCCTCCTCGGTCAGGCTGTCACCGAAAGCCGGCATAGGACCGCCGCTGGTCTCGGAGGAGATGTGCTGGCCCCCGGGTCGGTCGGGGTTGCCGTAGGGGGTGCCGGCGGCGGGCGAGCCGTTGACCACCCAGGCGATGTGCTCGGCCGGATCCGGGAAGGTGAGGAGCACCTCGCCGCCGCTCAAGGGGCGCCCGGTGCCGCCGCCGCCGTCGGCGCCGTGGCAGCTGGCGCAGGACTGGTTGTAGATGGCCTGGCCCTCGAGGAGCACCGGGTCGGTGATGCCCTCCTCGGGCACCACCAGCGCGCCGGCGTAGACGAAGGCCCAGATCGGCAGCAGGGCCAGCACCGGAACGGCCCACCTGGGGATCTTGGTCCGGTTCATGGCCGCAGCCACATAGGGAGGTGGTGGCGGGGGAGCGGCTGGAGCTGTGGGGACCGGAGCCGGAGGCGGGGCCGAGGCAGGTGCGGGCGTCGACGATGCTGCGCTCACTGCGGCGCCAGGGGTGCTGGGAGGCGCCGGAGAGCCAGCACCCTCGCTGTCGCCCCCGCCCAACCCGAGCGCCGCCCGTCGTTCACGGGAGCGCTGCAGCAGGTGCTCAGGAACTTCGGTCACCGTCCACCTCCACTCCTTCGCTCCAAGGTTTCTTCAGCCTAGGTTCGACCCAGGGGAGGACCAAGTCGGGGGGGGGACGCCCAGCCGCGAGGCGATGTGGCCCTGGCCCGGTGCTGGTGGTAGACCTGTCGCCGCTGTCAGGCTGGGGGTCGGTGGCTTCAGCGGGGTCATCGGCTTACAATGTGAGCACTTTCACGAACCGCGGAAGGAGGGCTGCCGGGATGTTTGCGTTCGTCACATCGCTCGTGGTGACCCTCGGCTCGATCGCCGGCGCCTTGTGGTACATGAAGCGCCGGCCTGCCGACGCCCCCTTGAGCTGGGGGGAGGCCGCGGCCGGTGCGGTCTTCGTCTTCTTCGTCCTGTTCATGGCCTATGGCGTGGTGCCCCACCAGTGGCTCACCTGGGCCGACAACGAGCTGGGCTGGCGGGGCGACCGCTTCCTGGTCGGGCCGGGCGGGATCTTCGCTGACGCCCTTCCCTTCGAGCTCACCTACCTCGTGCTTCGCGACGTCCTGGTGAGCGGGATCTACGGCGCCTTCCTGGCGGCCCAGGTCGTGTTGTGGAAGGTGTGGCAGGAGCGGGGCAAGGCCAAGCCAGGCGACCGCAAGGAACTGGAGACGTCGCCGTTCGGCCGCCCTCTCGTCAAGGCGATGGAGCCTTCAAGGTGATCGGAATCGTCACGATGATGGAAGAGGTCTGACCCCATGCCCAAGACCGATGCCAACCCGCCGATGCCGACCTTCTCCGGCGACTACGTGCTCCAGGAGATCGCCCCGGAGGCCCTGTCGAAGTCGGTGAAGCCCAAGCAGTTCCTCCACATCGACCAGGCCGAGTGCATCATGTGCGAGGGCTGCGTCGACATCTGTCCGTGGAAGTGCATCCACATGCTCTCCACCGACTCGGTCGCCGAGGCCACCAACACCATCGAGCCCGGGGTCGACCCCGACGACCACGTGATCTTCGTGGTCGACGAGGACATCTGCACCCGCT
>JAUJLZ010000015.1:15396-18102 GCA_030447125.1 Acidimicrobiales bacterium | reverse complement strand
GCTCGGCGATGAGCTTGACCTGGCTGACCACCGGGTCCTGTTGGATGAGGTCGAAAAAGGCCGACAGCTTGTCGACGTCGTGCAGCTCCCGGGCCAGGGCCGCGGCCAGGTCGAAGCGGAAGCCGTCGACGTGCATCTCGGTGACCCAGTAGCGCAGGCTGTCCATGAGGAGCTGCAGCACGTGGGGATGGCGCATGTTCATGGTGTTGCCGGTGCCGGTGTAGTCCATGTAGCGGCGGCGGTCCTCGGGTATCAGGCGGTAGTAGGCGGCGTTGTCGATGCCCTTGAACGACAGCATGGGCCCGAGGTGGTTGCCTTCACCGGTGTGGTTGTAGACCACGTCGAGGATCACCTCGATGCCGGCGTCGTGCAGGCGCAGCACCATCTGCTTGAACTCCTGGACCTGTTGGCCGAGCGTCCCCGACGAGCTGTAGGCGTGGTGGGGGGCGAGGAAGCCGATCGAGTTGTAGCCCCAGTAGTTGGTCAGGCCCTGTTCGACGAGGTGGGCGTCGTTGACGAACTCGTGCACGGGCAGGAGCTCGACGGCGGTCACGCCCAGGCCCTGGAGGTGGTCGATGGCCTCGGGCGTGGCCAGGCCGGCGTAGGTGCCCCGCATGTCGGCGGCGATGTCGGGGTGGGTGGCGGTGAAGCCCTTGACATGGACCTCGTAGAGCACCGTCTCGTGCCAGGGGGTTCGGGGGTGACGGTCGTTGGCCCAGTCGAAGTACGGGTTGGGTACCACCGACTTGCCCACGAAGCGGGCGCTGTCGAGCTCGTTGGCGTCGCCGTCGGGGTCACCGAAGCGGTAGCCGAACACCGCCTCGTCCCAATTCGTTCCCCCGTCGACGGCCTTGGCGTAGGGGTCGAGGAGAACCTTGTTGGGGTTGCAGCGGTGGCCGGCGGCCAGGTCTCGGGGCCCGTGGACGCGAAAGCCGTAGCGCTGGCCCGGGCCCATGTTGGGGAGGTATCCGTGCCAGCACAGGGCGGAGACCTCGGGAAGATCCACCCTGGTCTCGTGGCCGTCGTCGTCGAACAGGCACAGCTCGACGCGCTCGGCCACCTCGGAGAAGAGCGAGAAGTTGGTGCCCATGCCGTCGTAGGTGGCGCCGAGGGGGTAGGGCTCACCGGGCCAGATCCGCACAGACATGGCCCGTGACGCTACCGGAGCCTCCTGGAGGACGGCACGGTCGTGGGTCTCTCGGTGCCCTCCCCGGGCCTGGTCTCCTCCGCCGACGCCGGCGACCCGGTTGGCGCCCGCCCGCCGCCCGGTCAGGCTACTTCCCTCCTTCTGACACACGCTGGCCGTCCCGCTACGCTCCGGCTGCGGCGGCACCGGGTCGCCTCAGGGGGTGAGTCCATCATGGCCACGTTCACGTGGACCAACGAAAGTTCCGTCACGGTCTCTGCCGATTCGAGCGTGCACCCGATCTCGGCCGAGATCAAAGGACTTCGGGGCGAGGCCACGTGCGACGTCGTCGACGGCGCCCTGGTGCCCGGTCCGGGGACCAGCGGCTGGATCGAGGGCGACGTGGCCCAGCTCGAGACCGGCAAGAAGCTCGAGGACATGGCCCTGCGCAAGCAGATCGACGCCAAGAAGCACCCAAGCGTCCGCTACGAGGTGCGCAGCGTCGAGGGCGCCGGTGGGACCTTCAAGGTGACCGGGACCTTCACGTTCCACGGCGAGACCAAAGAGTTCACCGACGAGTGCAGTGCCCGTCTTGATGGTGGGCGCCTCATCGTCGACGCCGAGCACACTGTCGACATCCGTGACCACGGGGTGAAGCCGTTCAAGGTCCTCACCCTGTCGATCCAACCTGAGGCTCGCCTGAGCCTGCACCTGGTGGGCGCCGAGGCCGGCGCCGCTTCCAGCGGCGGCTGGGGCTGACGCCGCTGGGCGTCCCGGTTCCTCACCGCTGGCAGGTGGGGCACCAGTAGGTGCCACGGTTGGCTTCACCCTGCTTGCGCCAGATGATCGCTGTCTCACAGCGCCGGCAGGGGAAGCCAGTTCGACCGTAGACGGCCAAGCCGCCGCCGACCTGCGTCGTTCGCTCGGGCGTGTCGAGGTTGGCCTGGAGCATGCGCGCGGCGGTGGCCAGGAGCGCGTGGCGGAGGTCGACGTCGATGTCCCCGACGGGCGTGAAGGGGTCGACCCCGCAGGCGAAGCAGACCTCGCTCTTGTAGACGTTGCCCACACCGCAGGCGATGCGCTGGTCGAGCAGGGCGTCGCCGATCTCCCGCTCCCCGCCGCTATGCACACCCAGGAGCCGCACCGCCTCGTCGAGGTCGGCATCGGGCCGGCACAGGTCGGGCCCGAGGTGGGTCGTGCCCGGGTCGGCCCCGGCGTCGACCAACTCGACGAGGGGGGCGGCGAAGCACACCGCCACCCACCCCCGGTTGTCGTGCGGGCCGGCGCCCGCTTCCACGACGGCCCGGGCTGCCGACGCCTGCTTGCGCCATCGCTCCCCCGGTCGGTACAGGTGCCAGCTCCCACTCATGCGTAGGTGGGTTCGCAGGCTGCGGCCGTCGTCGAAGTGGACGAAACAGTGCTTGCCCCTGGCCTCGGCGCCGGTGATCCGGGTGGCCGGAGCGAAGGGCCGGTAGGACAGGCGGCGGGCCTCGAAACGGGCCAGCTTCCGCCCGGCCAACGCCCGGTCGAGGGTGCGGGCCGTACGGAAGATGGTGTCGCCCTCGGGCACCGCTCAGGTG
>JAUJLZ010000015.1:0-15296 GCA_030447125.1 Acidimicrobiales bacterium | reverse complement strand
GTCGAGGGTGCGGGCCGTACGGAAGATGGTGTCGCCCTCGGGCACCGCTCAGGTGGAGCGGGCGAGGGCGAAGGCCAGGGCAGCCATGGTGAGCACGATGGTGATCATCCCGAACATCATCGGCTGGACTGCGCCTCAACCCGGTTGAGACGTTCCTCGATCGAACGGGTCTGGTACTCGAAGCGTTCATCCATGGAAAGGGCCTGCGATCTCCTGTGACAGACGGTGTCTGAGGCCATGTGCCCCGCCTCCGAGGTGATGGTGCGGAGCGTACTCCCGCTACTGGAGCGTGAGCCCCCGGTACCCGTCGACGAAGCCGGCAGCCCGAAGCGCCTCGGTGACGGGTGACTCGCTCGCCGGCTGACCGTCGACGCGAGCGATGACCAGGCGCCGCACACGGCCCTCTTTGACCAGCGCCACCAGGCCGTCGACCCAGGCCGACGAACGAGACGCGCCAGGGAAGGTGAGCAGGCTGCGCCCGCCCCGCTCCAGATAGGCAGCGGCCTCGCCCCCGACGAGCACGACGTAGGCGCCGGCCGCCCGGGCGGGCCGACCTTCGCTCGGCGGCCAGGGAAGGGCGGCGCCGTAGGGGTTGGCCGGATCGGTGGCGGCCAGCGTCAGTGGCGGGACGCCGTCCTGCCCGTCGGCACCGTCGTCCAGGTCGGCGTCGACGCTGGCCCGCTCGCTACGGAGCCGGTCGACGGCGCCGGGGAGGGCGAACTGGGCGGCGCCCAGGCCGGCCACGAAGTAGCCGCGTCTCACCGTCCCGGCTTCTTCCATGGCCTTGAGCACGCCGTAGACGGCGGCGAAGCCGCCCTCGGCGCCCTCGGCCAGCACCGCTTCGCGAGCGACCACCCCGTGGCGCTCGAGCATGGCCAGGGCACGGGCGTGGGCTCGCTCGGTAGGTGAGGGCACCGGCTCGAGGAGGGGCGCCACCAGCGACCACCGGCCTGCCCCGGCCGGGGGGCCGAGGCGATGCAGGCTCCCCGGGCGGGGACGGCCACTGCGCCGGCGGTGCTGGGCCGAGCTCCCGAGGGCGGCGCGCAGTGGGGCCAGGCTGTCGTTGGTCACCTCGCCGGCCCACACCAGGTCCCACAGGGCGTCGAGGACCACTCGCTCGTCGGCCCGACCCGTGGCCCGGAGCAGGTCGGTCCAAAACGACGCCCCCCGATCGGCCAGGTGGTCGCGCAACGCCCGGTGCACGGCCTCCCCGGGCCGCTCGTCGTCCGGCCCCGGGACGGCGAGCGGGGCCAGCAGGGCGACCTGCTCACGTCGGTACAGGGCCACCCGACCGTCGGTGGCGCCCAGGCGCCCGGCACCCAGCCACACCACGGCGCCGGCTGAGCACAGCTGGTCGAGGTCGGCGCTGCGGTAGCCGTCGACGCGGGAGGCCAGCACGTCGTGCTCCAGCACCGACGCGGGCAGGGCCAGGCCCTGCAGGCGACCGACGGCGTCGAGGAGGGCGTCCATCCCCCGCCGATGCTGGCCCAGCCCGTGCCAGGCGGGCAGGAAGCGGCCCAGGGTGACGGCGTCGACGGGCTCGACCTCCCGGCGCAGGGCGGCCAGCGAGCGGCGGCGCAGCATGCGCAGGACCTCGGCGTCGCACCATTCCCGCCGGTTCCCCTCGGGCCGGAACTCGCCCAGGACGATCCGACCGGCGCCGGCCAGTCGCTTCAGTGACTGCTCGACGCGCTCGGGGGGCGCCCCCAGCCGGTGGGCCACGTCGCCGGCGTGGAACGGGCCGGTGGTGCGGGCGTAGCGGCCCACGAGCTGGTCGAGGGGTCGCTCCACCGGTTCGAGGAAGGCGGCGGGCAGGCCCGGGGGCACGGGGACGCCCAACCCGTCGCGTAGGCGTGCGGCGTCCTCGGCCGCGGCCACGCGCTCCTCGCCCCCCACGCCCACCCGGATGGCCCGGCGGGACTCGACCAGCTCCTCGACCCAACCCGTCACCACCCCACCGGATGGGGGGGTGGAAGCCGGGGCGGGCGGCAGGGAGGGCGCCTGGGACGACGGCGGCTGGGACGACGGCGCCGAGCGGGCGGCCAGCTCCTCGAGCGACAGGGGCCCGAGGCGACGCAGCAGGTCGTGGGCCTCGTCGGCGTCCCGGGCCCGGCGGCCGTCGACCAGGCACTGCAGCTCCAGCTCCAGGTCGGCCAGGGCGTCGGGGTCGATGAGGTCGCGCAGCTCGTCGGCCCCGAGCAGCTCCCGCAACAGATCACGGTCCAGCGCCAGGGCGGCGGCCCGGCGCTCGGCCAGGGGGGCGTCGCCCTCGTACATGTAGACCGACACCCACCCGAACAGCAGCGACGAGGCGAAGGGCGAGGCCTGGCCGGTATCGACGGCCACCACCCTCGCCCGCCCCGAGCGCAGGTCGGCTAGCACCGCCTTGAGCGCGGGCAGGTCGAACACGTCGGCCAGGCACTCCCGGGTCGTTTCCAACAACAGGGGGAACGACGGGTAGCGGGCGGCCACCCCCAAGAGGTCGGCCGCCCGCTGGCGCTGCTGCCACAGCGGGGTGCGGCTGCCCGGCCGGCGCCGGGGCAACAGCAGGGAGCGGGCCGCGTTCTCCCGGAAACGGGCGGCGAACAGGGCGGTGCCGGGCAGCGACGACAAGACCAGCTCCTCGACGTCGTCGGGGTCGATGACCACCTCGTCGGTGGGGATGTGGTCCTCGGCCTCGGGCAGGCGTAGCACGATGCCGTCGTCGGACCACAGCGTCTGCACGTCCATGCCCAGGCGCTCGGCCAGGCGGGCCTCCAGGGCCATGGCCCAGGGGGCGTGGACCCCGGCTCCGAAGGGGGAGAGGATGCAGATGCGCCAGTCGCCGATCTCGTCGCGGAAGCGCTCGACCACCACGGTGCGGTCGTCGGGGACGACGCCGGTGGCCTCGGCCTGGTCGCCGACGTAGCGCACCAGGTTGTCGGCCGCCCACGGGTCGAGGCCGTAGTCGGCGCCGAGGCGCCCGACCGCGGCCGCCCGGCGCGCGCCGCCCTCGTCGTCGCCGGCGAGGCTCGACTGGATGTCCCGCACAAAGGCGCCGATGGCCCGCCCCAGCTCCAGGGGCCGGCCCGGCTTGTCGCCGTGCCAGAAGGGCATCTTGCCGGGCTCGCCGGGGGCGGGCACCACCACCACCCGGTCGAAGGTGATGTCGGTGATGCGCCAGGTGGAGGCCCCCAGCAGGAAGGTCTCGCCCACCCGGCTCTCGTAGACCATCTCCTCGTCGAGCTCGCCCACTCGGGTGCCGTCGGGCAGGAACACGCCGAACAGACCCCGGTCGGGGATGGTGCCGGCGTTGGTGACAGCGATGCGCTGGGCCCCCGAGCGGCCCCGTACCACGCCCGCCTGGCGGTCCCACACGATGCGAGGCCGCAGCTCGGCGAACTCCTCGCTCGGGTAGCGCCCCGAGAGCAGGTCGAGCACCGAGGACAGGGCGTCGTCGGTGAGCTCGGCGAAGTTGGCCGAGCGGCGCACCAGGGCGGCCAGGTCGTCGACCCGCCACTCGTCGAGGGCGCAGAGGGCCACGATCTGCTGGGCCAGCACGTCGAGGGGGTTGCGGGGATAGCGGGTCTCCTCGATGAGGCCTTCGCCCATGCGCCGCACCACCACCGCCGCCTCCACCAGGTCGCCCCGGTGTTTGGGGAAGACCTTGCCCCGGCTGGGCTCACCGACCCGGTGGCCGGCCCGACCGATGCGCTGCAGGCCGCTGGCCACCGAGCCGGGCGACTCCACCTGGACGACCAGGTCGATGGCCCCCATGTCGATGCCCAGCTCCAGCGACGAGGTGGCCACCAGGGCCCGCAGCTTCCCGGCTTTGAGCTGGTCCTCGATGTCGAGGCGCTGCTCCCGGCTGAGCGAGCCGTGATGGGCCCGCACCAGGTCGCCTCCGTAGCCGGCCTGCTCGTCGCTCGTGTGCCGGGGGTCGGCGTCGGCCTGGTTGGCGGCGTCGAGCTCGTTGAGCCGGGCGGCCAGGCGCTCGGCCAGGCGCCGGGAGTTGACGAAGACGAGGGTGGATCGGTGGGCGTGGATGAGCTCCAGCAGCCGGGGGTGCACCGACGGCCAGATCGACGCCCGGGCCGGCCCGGCGGCCGTGGGGCCGCTGACCGGCTCGTCGAGGACCTCGCCCATGCGGCTCAGGTCCTCAACCGGGACCACCACCTCGACCTCCATGGGCTTGCGCCGGCCGGCGTCGACGATGGTGACGGGGCGGGCCCCGGCATCGCTCCGGCCGCCCAGGAAACGGGCGATCTCGTCCAGGGGGCGCTGGGTGGCCGACAGCCCGATGCGCTGGGGGGAGGCGTTGCCCGCCCCCACCACCAGATGTTCCAGGCGCTCCAGCGACAGGGCCAGATGGGCGCCCCGTTTGGTGGCGGCCAGGGCGTGGATCTCGTCGACGATGACCCAGCGCACCCCGGCCAAGGTCTCCCGGGCCCGGGACGTGAGCATGAGGAACAGCGACTCGGGCGTGGTGATGAGCACGTCGGGCGGCCGGCGGATCAGGGCCCGGCGCTCGTCGGCCGCGGTGTCACCCGTGCGCATCCCCACCGTGGGCACGGTCACGGGCAGGTTCAGGCGCTCGGCGGCCAGGGCGATGCCGGCCATCGGCGCCCGCAGGTTGCGCTCGACGTCGACGGCCAGGGCTCGAAGGGGCGAGATGTACAACAGCCGGGTGGGGGCCGTCCGGCCGTCGGGCGGCGGCTCGACGCTCAGGCGGTCGAGGCCCCACAGAAAGGCGGCCAGGGTCTTGCCCGACCCCGTGGGGGCCAGGATGAGGGTGTGGTCGCCCCCGGCGATGGCCGGCCAGCCTTGCTCCTGGGCAGGCGTGGGCGCCGGGAAGGAGGTGGTGAACCACTCTCGGACCGGCGGGCTGAACTGCCCCAGCACCATGGCGAGGAGCGTAGTGACGGCCTGAGACATTCTCCGGGGGCGATGGACGGTGTGGCTACGCTCTAGGGCATGCAGGATGCGCACACCGCCTTTGCCGACTATTGCGAAGCGATCTTCGAGCTCCACGAGGACGACCTGGAGGTCATCCAGGCCCGCATCGCCGAGCGCCTCGACATCTCCCGCCCTGCGGTCTCGGAGATGATCCGGCGGATGGCCAACGAGGGGCTGGTCACCGTCGACGGGAGCATCCAGCTCACGTCGTCGGGCATGGAGCTGGCCGAGCGGGTGGTGCGCCGCCACCGTCTGGCCGAGCGCTTCCTCACCGACGTGCTGGGGCTCAACTGGGCCGAGGCCCACCACGAGGCCGGCCGCTGGGAGCACGTGCTCAGCGACAAGGTCGAGTTGGCCATGAACCGCATCCTCGGCGGCCCCACCACCTGCCCCCACGGCAACCCCATCCCCGGCTCGGCCTACACCGAGCCCGAGATGGTCACCCTCACCCAGGTCGAGCTCGGCGCCGAGTTCACCGTCACCCGCATTCCCGAGGAGCTGGAGTTCGCCCCCGGGGTGCTGGAGTTCCTGGAGGAGAACCAGGTCAAGCCGGGCATGGTCGGCCACCTCACGGCGGCGTCGCCCGACGGCACCGTCACGCTCAACATCGAGGGTCGCCACGTGGGCATCGGGCCCTTCGCCGCCAGCCGCATCCTGGTCATCCTGGGCGCCGTCGCCCTTACCTGACCCACTTCGTCCCTCGTCGGGGCGCGTTGCGCCGGTCAGCTGAGCGTTCTAGGTTCGGGTGGCCTAACGACTGCCGCAGCGGATGCTGGCGGCCCGACGCTCGGAGTTCACCGTGAAGAGACGCTCCCCCATCGCCTGGCTGCTGTTGACCGTCGCCCTGCTGGGCGCGGGGTGCGGCGACGACGCCGGTGAGACCGCCGACGGTGGTGAGGCTGCGGCCGGTGCCCTGACCGTCTACTCGGGTCGCAGCGAGGACCTGGTGGGTCCCCTGATCGAGCAGTTCGAGGCCGAGTCGGGGATCGACGTGGAGGTTCGCTACGGCGACACCGCCCAGATGGCTGCCGCCATCCTCGAGGAGGGCGACAACTCGCCGGCCGACGTCTACTACGGCCAGGACGCCGGCGCCCTGGGCGCGCTGTCCAGCGCCGGTCGCCTCCAGACGCTCGACCCGGCCATCCTGGAGCGGGTCGATCCCCAGTTCCGCTCGGTCGACGACCAATGGGTGGGGGTGTCCGGGCGGGCCCGGGTGGCGGTGTACAACACCGGCATGCTGAGCGAGGACGACCTGCCCGAGTCGATCCTCGACTTCACCGATCCCAAGTGGGGGGGCGGCAAGATCGGCTGGGCTCCCACCAACGGCTCCTTCCAAGCCTTTGTGACCGCCCTTCGGGTCTCCGAGGGGGAGGAGGGCGCCCGGGCCTGGCTGGAGGGCATCCAGGCCAACGAGCCCAAGGTGTACGACTCCAACGTGCCCATCGTCGACGCCGCCGGGGCCGGCGAGATCCAAGTGGGCTTCGTCAACCACTACTACCTCTACCGGGCACTGGCCGAGAACCCCGACTTTCCCGCCGCCAACCACCTCTTCCCCAACGGTGACCTGGGGTCGCTGGTGAACGTGGCCGGGACGGGGATCGTCGATACCGCCGAGAACACCGAAGAGGCCCAACAGTTCGTGGAGTTCCTGCTCGGCGAGCCCGCCCAGGAGTACTTCGCCGTGGAGACCTTCGAGATCCCCTTGGTCGACGGCATCGAGTCCCAGGTTCCCCTGCCCCCGCTGGAGTCATTGCAGCAGCCGGACATCAACCTCAACGAGCTGGCTGACCTCGAGGGCACCCTGGAGCTCATGACCGAGGTGGGTCTCATCTGAGCACGACCGCCCGAGGCCGGGCCACGCCGGCGCTGACCCTCGCCGGTGTCGCCGTGGCCGCGGCCACGCTGCTGCCCGCCGTCTACCTGGTGGTGCGCGCCGGTGACTCCGGCCTCGCCGGCGTGATCGACACCGTCACCGCCGGGCGCACACTGGGGCTGCTGGCCCGCACGGCCCTCCTGGCGGTGTCGGTGACGGTGGCGTCGGTGGCCCTCGCCGTGCCCCTGGCCTGGCTCACCGTGCGCACCGACGTGCCTGGGCGCCGGATCTGGGTGGTCCTCGTCGCCCTGCCGCTGGCCATCCCCAGCTACGTGGGGGGCTTCGCCTTTGTGGCCGCGCTCGGCCCCCGAGGGATGGTTCAGGGCTGGTTGGCCCCCTTCGGGGTGGAGGAGCTGCCGGCCATCTACGGCTTTCCCGGAGCTTGGCTGGTGCTGACGCTGTTCAGCTACCCCTACGTGCTGCTCACGGTGCGGGCCGCGCTGCGCCGGCTCGATCCCAGCCTGGAGGAGGCCAGCCGGACCCTCGGGCGGACTCGGCGGGCCACCTTCTGGCGCGTGGTCCTGCCCCAGCTCCGGCCGTCGATCGCCGCCGGTGGGCTCCTGGTGGCGCTGTACACCCTGAGTGACTTCGGAGCCGTCTCCCTGTTGCGCTTCGACTCCTTCACCCGGGTCATCTACGTGCAGTACCGGGCGTCACTCGACCGCTCGGCCGCCGCCACCCTCGGGTTGGTCCTCATCACCCTGATGCTCGTCGTGCTGGCCGCCGAGTCCCGTAGCCGGGGCCGGGCCGACTACCACCGACTCCACGGGAGCGGTGCTCGCCGGGCGCCGGTCGTCCCGCTGGGCAGGTGGCGTTGGCCGGCGGTGGCCGCCTGCGCCGCGCTGGTGGGAGTGGCCCTGGTGGTGCCCCTCGGGGTGATCGTCTATTGGCTGGTGCGGGGCCTGGCCGCCGGTGAGCCCCTGCGCCTGACGGGCACCCTCATCGGCCACAGCCTGGTGGCCTCCGCGCTCGGGGCGGTGGTGGCGGTGGCGGCGGCCTGGCCCGTGGCCGTGCTCGCAGCCCGCCATCCCGGTCGCCTGTCCCGCCTGGTGGAGCGGGCGTCGTACACCGGCTACGCCCTGCCCGGGGTGGTGGTGGCCCTGGCCCTGGTGTTCTTCGGCGCCCGCGTGGTCCCCGCCATCTACCAGACCCGCACGCTGCTGGTGTTCGCCTACGTGGTGCTGTTCCTGCCCCAGGCCGTGGGCGCCATCCGGGCCTCGCTGCTCCAGGTCAATCCCTCGCTGGAGGAAGCCTCGCGACTCCTCGGACGCTCCAAGGCGTCCACCACCCGTTCTGTGGTGCTGCCCCTGGTGCGCCCCGGTGCCCTGGCCGGGCTGGCCCTGGTGTTCCTCACCTGCATGAAGGAGCTCCCGGCCACGCTGCTGCTCGCTCCCACCGGCTACGACACGTTGGCCACCCGGGTGTGGAACGCGACCAGTGAAGCGTTCTTCGGACGGGCGGCCGCACCCGCGCTGGCCCTGGTGCTGCTCTCGGCCCTGCCCATGGCCCTGCTGGTGCTGCGCGAGGCCGATCGGCATGATCGCCAGCCGCCACCTGCGACGCCCGCGCCGACGACGGGTGCCGTCTCCCCGGCGACCGAGCCGGCCGCGACCGAGCGGGCGGCGCTGGCCGGCACCGGCTGAGGACCCCCACCCGGTTCTGGCCCCCCACCCGGTTCTGACCCCAGGACCGGTCCCTCCCGGGCGCGTTCCCGGGCCCAGAACGGCGAAGAAAGCCCGAGGACGGACGGGTGGCTACCCGGCGGGAGCCAGTGACGCCACCGAGGTGGCGTCCGCCGGCGCCCCCGCCGGCACGTCGGTGGGCAGGGGCCAGGCCGGGGTGGGCCCGCCGACGTAGCGCACTGCCACCCGCTGGCCCCGGACCAGCGACGGGGAGGCCCCCACCCGGGCTCGTAAGCGGGACCCGTCGTCGAGGGACACCTGGTAGACGCTGTCGTGGCCGTAGAACTCCACCAGGTCGATGCGGGCCCCCTCACCGGGCGCCAAGGTGAGCGTCTCCGGCCGCACCAGGACCCGGACGGCTCCGGTCACCGGTGCGGCCAGGCGGATCTGGCCCACCGGGGTCTCGGCCCGGTCACCCGTCGCCTCGCCGGCCACCAGGTTGGCATCACCCACGAACCCGGCGACCCAGGGGGTGGCCGGGGCCGCGTACAGCTCCGCCGGCGAAGCCCGTTGTTCGATCACTCCTTGGCGCATCACCGCCACCTCGTCGCCCAAGACGAACGCCTCCTCTTGGTCGTGGGTGACGAAGACGGTGGTGATGTCGAGCTCGGCCAAGAGGCGGTGGACCTCGCTGCGGATCTCCACCCGCAGGGCGGTGTCGAGGTTGGAGAAGGGCTCATCGAGCAGCAGCACCGTCGGTCGGGGTGCCAGGGCCCGGGCCAGGGCCACCCGCTGCTGTTGCCCGCCCGACAGCGTCCCCGGCGTCCGATCACCGAGGCCGCCGAGGCCCACCATCTCCAGCGCCTCCTCAACGCGATCGGTCCCCCCGTACCGGCGGCGGGAACCTCGGCGCTGCGACCGAGGCAGTCCGTAGCCCACGTTGGCGGCCACGCTGAGGTGGGGGAACAGGGCCCAGTCCTGGAAGACCATCCCCACCTGGCGGTCCTCCGGGGCCACGGCGACGCGGTCGGACGACAACAGCCGCCCGGCCACCGACACCTCGCCCCGGTCGCAGGTCTCGAGTCCGGCGATGGAGCGCAGCAACGTGGTCTTGCCGCACCCGCTGGGGCCGAGGAGGGCCAGCACCGTGCCCGGCGCCACCTCCAGCGAGACGTCGCGCAGCACCGGGTTGGCGCCAAAGGCCTTGCACAGCCCCCGCACCTCGATGCTCGCCCTGGTGGTGCCGGTCTCGGAGTTCATCCCGCCTCACAGCCTACGCCCGGACCACCGACGACGATGGTGGTGGGCAGGTGACCGCCGGCTGCTTCGTGGGGCTCCTTCCGACCGGGGCCGGTCCCCGGGGTAACGCCGCTCGGGCGGGTGCGGTCACACTCTTGTCCCATCCCGACGTCCCCATCCCGACGTCCCCACCCCCACACCCTCATCTCGACGTCCCACCGACGAAAGGCTCGTTCGTGACCATCGCTGCCCCGCCACCTCTCAGCGCGCCGTCCACCCTGGCCGACCTCCTTCCCCGCAGCCGGGTGCGCACGATCGCCCTGGTGGTGGGCTTCGCGCTCCTCACGGCGGCGGCGGCCCAGGTGGCCGTCCCCCTGCCGTGGACCCCGGTGCCGCTGACGGGGACCACCTTCGCCGTGCTCCTCGCCGGAGCCACCCTGGGCTGGAAGGCCGGGGCCGCCAGCCAGCTCCTCTACAACGTCCTGGCCCTGGCCGGGCTGCCCTTCTACCAGGACGCCAACAGCGGGTGGACCTACGCCACCGGGGCGACCGGTGGCTACCTCGTCGGCTTCGTGGTGGCGGCCGCCCTCGTCGGGCTCCTGGCCGAGCGCCACCAGGACCGCAGTGTGGTGACGGCGATTCCCGCCATGTTGGCCGGCACCGCCGTCGTCTACGTCTTCGGGGTGACGTGGCTGGCCCACGTGTTGGACGCCGACGTCACCACCGCGCTGGAGAAGGGGATGCTGCCCTTCGTGATCGGCGACACCGTCAAGCTGGTGGCCGCCGGCGCCCTGCTTCCCGCCGCTTGGCGCATGGTCCCCGACGAGGACCGGAAAAGATCGTGAAGAAAAGCACAAGACGGTTAGGGTGGACGACGAGAGTGACCGCGTCATAGACGACGCCCCTCGTCCCCCAAGCCCTGTTCCCTCCTTCTGATCCTGCCAGTCCCCCCCCTCAGTCCGACGACGTCGTCGCGTCGTCGCAGTCGAGTGCACCTGGAGAAGTCGCATGCCCCCCGAAACCGGATCCCCTCATCCACGCGCCCCCACGGTCGTCGGTCGCATCCGCCGCGACCGCCCTGCTGTTGGCCGGACCCGCCCCGGCACCGAGTTCGACAGCTCGGATCCCGACGAGTTGGTGCGGCGCCTCGACGCCAGCGACTGCTTCTGTCGGGACGCCAAGGTCGGTCGGCTGTACCACCCCAAAGAGGTGTCGTTCAGAGAGTTGACGTCTCGCGACAGCCTCCACGTCACCTTCCGCCGAGACCGGACGGTCTCCACCCACATCGACCGTCACTCGCCGTTGGCCCGCCGCCAGACCGGGGGGAAGTGCCGCTACTCGCCGCTGCGCATCGTGGCCCACAACGTCACCGGCGCGCTCAACGATCTGCTGCGCTTGGCCATCGGACGGCGCCCCAACACGGCTGACCACCTGGTCGACCAACTGGTCGACGACCACGCCGTCACCGACACGGTCACCGTCAAGGAGGTCGATCGCAGCGACGGCACCGAGCGCCACGACGCCGCGGACCCCGGCGATCCCGACCGCCGAGGGGACGACACCGAAGAGCTGCGCGCCGTCGGCTTCCCGTGGCGCTCCTGACGGTCGACGCGGCCGCTCAGGTTCAGTGGGGCGAGACGGCCGCGCCGCCCAGCACCTCGGGCAGGGCCTCGGCGTGGACGACGGTGAGGCGGCGGGTGGCTCGGGTCAGGGCCACGTAGAGGCTGCGCAGTCCCTGGGGCTCCTCGGCCACGATGCGGGCGGGCTCGACCACGAGCACCGCGTCGAGCTCGAGGCCCTTCACCAGGCGCACCGGAACCAGGGTGACCTGGGCCCCGAGCCCGCCCGCTGACGCCCGGCCGTGGTCGACGCCGGCGGCGGCCAGGGCCGACCCCACCTCGTCGACCAGCGACTCGGGGACGACCACGGCGACGTTGCCCTCTCCGACGGCGGCCCGCTCCCGGACGGTGAGCGCCGCCACGGCAGCGCCCCGCTCGTCCGCGTCGACCCCGACCACCTCGGGGGCCTCGCCGCCGGTGCGGACCGAGCGGGGGGGGCGGAGCTTCGGGGCGGCGAGGGGCAGGACCCGGTCGGCCAGGGCGAGCACGGCGGCCGGGGTGCGATAGGCGATGGTCAGCTCGTGCATCCGGGGCCGCCGGCGGGTGGGAAGCTGCGCCAGGACGTCGTCCCAGCCGGCGGGGGCCAGCGCCCCCGTGGCCTGGGCGATGTCGCCTACGACCGTCATCGACCCGCCCAACGAACGGCGGGCCAGCAGCCGTAGCTCCATGGGCGACAGGTCCTGGGCTTCGTCGAGCACGATGTGGCCGTAGGACCGGGCTTCCTCGTCGGTGGCGGTGCGGGGACCGAGGAGGAAGCGGGCCTCGTCGAGCAGGGCGATGTCGGCGCCGGTCCAACCTCCGCCCGGCTCGGCCTGCGCCTCCCGGGGGCGGTACAGCGCTTCGACCTCATCGGGGGCGAGGCGGCCGGCCGAGGCCAGACGCAGCAGGGCCCGGGAGCCGAACAGGTCGCGCAGCAGCTCCGAGGGGCGCAGCACGGGCCACATCCACTCGAGCGCGGCCCGTACCTGCTCGTCGGTACGCAGGCGCTCTCGCACCATGCCCGGTTCGACGTCGTCGGTCCGGGCGCTGGCGGCCAGGGCCTTCCACAGATCCCGCTCGACCAGTCGTCGCCCGCGGTTGTGCTGGGAGACGCGCCGCCGGGCCCGGTCGACCACGGCCCGGCTGGTGGCCACGTCACAGCGCAGCGACTGTAGGCCGAAGGGGACGACCAGCTCGGCCCGCAGCGGGCGCTGGCGGTCGGCCACGGCCTTGGCCAGGACGTCGACCATGCGGACGTCGCCCTTGACCTTTGCGGCCAGCGGATGGTCACGCCGGTCGCCCACGTCCTCGGGGACCAGATCGGCCAGCACCGCCAACTCCACGCCGGCCTCCCCGAGGGACGGCAGCACCCGTTCGATGTAGCCGAGGTAGAGCCGGTTGGGCCCGACCACCAGCAGACCCTGACCCTCCAGGGGGAAGCGGTGGGTGTAGAGCAGGTAGGCGGCCCGGTGCAGGGCGACGACGGTCTTGCCCGTGCCCGGCCCGCCCTGGACCACCACCACGCCGCGCAGCTCGGAGCGGATGATCTCGTCCTGCTCGGCCTGGATGGTGCCCACGATGTCGCCCAGGTGGCCCGAGCGGGGGCGATCGAGGAGGGTGAAGAGCGCTCCCTGCCCGGAGATCTCCGGCGCGTCCACCTCGTCGACCGGTCGCTCGATCCCGAGGCCGAAGAGCTCGTCTTCGATGCCGAGGAGCTGGCGGCCCCGGGTGGCGAAGTGGCGGCGGCGGGTGAGGCCCATGGGGGCGCGCCCGGTGGCCCGGTAGAACGCCTCGGCCACCGGCGCCCGCCAGTCGACCACCACCGGCTCCTGGTCGGCATCGGCCACCGCCACCCGGCCGATGTAGAAGCGGTCACCTGGCCGCAGCGCGTCGTCGGGGTCGAAGTCGAGGCGGCCGAAGACCAAGGAAGCGTCGCCGGTGTCCAACTGGGCCAGGCGGGCCCGGATGGTGTCCTCCACGACGTCGCGCTCGACGCGAGCCTGGTGGGTCCCTTCGCGGGCGGTCTCGGCCAAGCGGCGCAAGCCGAGCACGCGCTGGCGCGCCGCTTCCAAGCTGGTCTGGGCGTACTCGAGGTAGGCCTGCTCGGCCTCCAGGTCGGGGTGTCCGGCCATCTACTCCACCTGGCTCGCGGACGAGGGGGTCGGCCATCATAGGAGTGTCGGCCCCGGCCGGTGTCGCCGGCCGATGCCGCGCTCGGCCACCGCTAGTCTCCAGACATGCACCACGAGTGGGACGACGAGCGCATCACCGCGTTCGGCATGCTCCTGGAGGCCTACGCCGCCGTGGTGGGCAACGTCAGTCGCGACCTCGACGCCACCAGCGACCTCTCCCTCAGCTCGTTCGGGATCCTGGTCCGCCTGGCCCGCAGCCCCGGCCGGCGCCTGCGCATGACCGAGCTGGCGGCCCAGGCGGCCTTGAGCACCAGCGGGCTCACCCGCCTGGTCGACCGCCTGGAAGAGGTGGACCTGATCCGCCGTGAACCCTGCCCCTCCGACCGCCGGTCGTCGTTGGCCGTGCTCACCGACCTGGGCGCCGAGGTGCTGGCCAAAGCCGTGCCCGGCCACCTCGAGAGCCTGGAGCGCAACATGGCCGTCCCCCTCGGACCCGACGGGCTCCGCCAGCTCATCACCACCCTCGAGGGGCTGCGCGATTACGCCCGCCGCAGTCCGCCACCCTCCGAGCCCTGCTTCTGAGGGCCCCGGGAACCGTCGCCCTGGTCCTGGGAGGCGGCGGGCTGGTCGGCCATGCCTGGCACCTCGGGATCCTGGCCGGCCTGGCCGACGCCACCGGGTGGGACGCCCGCAGGGCCGACCTCATCGTGGGCACGTCAGCCGGTGCGGTGGTGGGGGCCGAGCTCCGGGCCGGCCTGCACCCCGTCGAGCTCCTCCGTCCCGGTGTCGGTGCCGCGCCCATCTCGGTCCCCCAGCCCGCCCTGCACCCCCGGACGCGTCGGCCTGCCGCGCCGGCCATGGCCGGGCGAGCCGTCGTGGCCAGGGCGCCCGCCGGCCTCGTGCTGGCTGGCCTCCTGCCGCGAGGGCGACGAGACCCAGGACTCATCAGTGACGCCCTGAACCGCTTCTTCCCCCCCGGAGCCAGGTGGCCCGAGGGCTTGTGGGTGTGCACCGTGCGCCTCGACGACGGGCGCCGCACCGTGTTCAGCGGTGATGGTCCCCCGGCTCCGGAGGGTCCGACGTCGCGGGCGCCACGGCCGGTACGAGCGGCCGACCAGGCCACGCCCGACCTGGCCCGGGTGGTGGCCGCTTCTTGTGCCATGGGCGGCTTCTTCCGTCCAGTGGCCATCGCCGGTGTGGACTACGTCGACGGGGGGAGCCGCTCGGTGACCAACGCCGACCTGGTCGCCGACGCCGGTGCCGAGTTGGTGGTGGTGTCGTCTCCGATGTCGTTCGACCGCCTCGCCGCTCGCCGCATCGGCCGACCGGTGGGTGACCGGCGTGCTCCTGGGACGTATGCGGCGCTGCGCAGCCGGCTCCAGCGTCAGCACCGACTGGTGCACGCCCGTCGACTGTCCCGGGAGCTGGACGAGGTGGGCCGGTCGGGGAGCCGCGTGGTGGCCTTCGAGCCCGGGCCCGACGACCTGGTGGTCATGGGGGCCATCGCCTCGTCGATGGACTTCGAGCGCCGGGTGGCGGTGGCCGAACAGGCCCGGGCCACGGCGATCCGCCTGATCGGCTCCCCGGCGCTGGCCCGGGTGCGCGCGGTGCTGGAGGCGGCGGCCCGACCCGGGTGAGCCCAGGAGGGCCCGGTACCTTGGTGCGGTGCCCGTGCCCCCGGTCGTCGCCGCCTACCGGGGCGAGGCGGTGAAGCGGGTCCCGGTGTGGTTCATG
This sequence comes from Acidimicrobiales bacterium, assembly GCA_030447125.1. The sequence goes on along the minus strand of JAUJLZ010000015.1, from coordinate 163 downwards.
CGCCAGGCCGGGCGGTGCCTGCCCGAGTACCGGGCGCTACGGGAGAAGCACTCCTTTGCCGAGGTGGTGCACGCCCCCGAGCTGGCCGCCGAGGTCACCCTCCAGCCCGTGCGGCGCCTCGGGGTCGACGCCGCCATCCTCTTCAGCGACATCGTCACCCCGG
>JAUJLZ010000142.1 GCA_030447125.1 Acidimicrobiales bacterium | reverse complement strand
CGTTGTTCAGGCGGAAGATCCGGAAGCGGTCCTCGTCGAGATCGCCGGCCAGGTACGACGCCAGCATGCGCTCGAACTTCTCGATGTCGGCCCGGACCGCCGGGTCGGCGGGCGGAGCCACGGGGGGCACGCTCAGTCGCACCCCGTCATGCTACCAATAGTTGACCAATCCAATCAGCTTTCTCAAGAATCGCCGGTCACCGCGACGCCCCGGTTGGGGCCTGGCCCAGGTGCTCGGTGACCTGGCGGGCCATGGCCGGCAGCCGAGGAGGCTCGGGCCACACCGGGTGCTCGATGCCCACCTCGATCGCCGCCGCCGCGCAGACGGGGCCGATGCAGGCGGCCAGCACCGGCCCGTTCAGGGCGGCGAGGAGCTCGCCCGCCCGACCGGCGTCGGCGGCGATGCGCACGAGGTGGCGGACCGCCGGCTGGCTGGTGAAGGTCACGGCATCGATCCGCTGGGCGATGGTGGCGTCGATCAAGGCCATGGCCGGTCCGAGGTCGTCGGGCAGGCGCCAGCGGTAGACCGGTACCTCCACCAGCTCAGCGGCCAGCGCCCGCAAGGCATCGGTCGACGGGTGGTCCCCGGGTTCGAACAGCTGCAGGGCGATCCGTGGCCGGCGGGTCGACCCCGCCACGGCGGCCTCGACGTGGTCGACCACCTCGTCCATGGTCTCTCCCGGCGCCCGCCACGCCACCTCCAGGCCGGCCCGGCGCACCGCCGAAGCCGCCTTGGCCCCCCGGGCCAGGACGGCGCCTTGGGCCAAGGCGGCCACCAGCTCGTCGCCGGCCCCCCAACCTCGAGCCGCCTCCAACCACAGGCGAAGACCCATCCCCGTGGTCACCACGACGTAGCCGGGCGGATCGGCCACCACTGAGGTGGTGGCCGCCCGGAGGGTTTCCTCGGCCGACAGGTCGACGGTGACCATGGTGGGCCCGTGGACCACGTCGGCCCCCCGGCGGCGGAACAGGTCGGCCTGCTCCGCCCCCTTCCGGCCGGCGGTGATGCCGATGCACCTGCCGGCGAGGGGAGCCTTCGCCGTCTCCATCATCGTGTCCACGCTACCGAGGACGACGACCCCTCTGCCCTCAAGGGGTGAGAGGGGTCGTGCGGCCGGCTTCAGAGGGCAGCCCGCGCCCCGCCCCCGGCCAGTTCGGTGATCCACACCGCCCCATCTCGGGCTTCGGGTGTCGAGCCGCTGGTGCCCACGGCCACCACCAGGCCCTCCCAGACGGCGACGTCGAGCATGGCCTGGGCCTGATCACCTCCGAAGACGTGCTCGGCGTGGCTCGAGCGGGTCCAGGTCACGCCGCCGTCCTCGGAGGCCCAGGCGGCGGCGTCGTCACCCCCTCCCCGGTTGGTACGACCCACCACGACCATGAGGTCATCGCCCTGGGTCACCGCCGCCAGCTCCTGGTCGAGCGGCCCGCCCAGCTCGTCTCCACCGGCACCGGACCATTGCCTGGCGTCCGCCGAGCGCCACACGGCGGCGTCGAGCCCCTCGCCGTTCGAGGAGCCCACGGCCACGAGCACGCCGTCGCGGCCCACGGCTACGCCCGCCAGCTGCCCGTTCCCCACCTCGACGCGAGACCACGCCGACCCGTCGGCCGACGTCCACGCCGACGCCCTCTCCCCGTCGACGCCCACCGCCACCAGACCCTGTTGTCCCAGCACGGCGTCGGTGAGCCGCTGATCGCCTGGTCCGCCGAGGGCCGCCTCGTCGCTGATCCGGCTCCAGGTGAGGCCATCGGGCGACCGCCAGATCGCGCCGTCGCGGTTCCCGGGCCCCGTATCGCTGCCCACGGCCATCCACCCTCCGTCGTCCAGTGCCACCACCGCGTCCATGCGCTGGTCGCCGGGCCCGCCGAACACGCCCTCGTCGTGGCCCACCCGCTGCCACGCCTCGCCGTCGGGCGAGGCCCACACCGCCGCCGACCCACCGTCGGTCCCCACCGCCACCGACCCGGCGGGGCCGGCCGCAACGTCGGCCAGGCGTTGGTCACCTGGTCCGGCAAAGACGGCACCCCCGCCAGAGGCCGGAGTCCACTCCTGACCGTCGCTCGATCGCCACAGAGCCCCGTCGGCTCCCTCGTTCCCGTCCACCGACCCCACCGCCACGAAGCCCCGCTCGGACACGGCCACGGCATCCATGCGCTGCTCCCCCGGTCCCGACCAGGACTGGCCAGGTGCCACCCGCTGCCAATCCAGGGCTGGCCCGGACGGCCCCGAGGGCCCGGAGGCCTCGTCGGCCTCGACCGACTCGACGACCCAGACGGCGGCGTCGTCGCCCTCGGGCGATCCCTCCCAACCCACGGCCACCGGCGTCGAGGCGAGGACCGCGACATCGACCACGTGCTGGTCGCCGGGAACGCTCAGCCCGTCGTCGTCGGCTCGCTGCAGAGGAGAGCCGACCGACGACGACCACACCACGGCGTCGACGTCCCCCTCGTCACCGGTCTCGGTGCCCACCACCACCAACTGGTCCCCATCACGGGTGACCGCAGCCATGGCTTGGCTCCCGTCCCCGCCGAGGACCCCTTCGTCGTGAGCAGCCTGGCTGAGGGTCGGAGCACCCGCCGACAACCACAGGGAGGCGTCGGTCCCGTCAGCTTTGGCGTCGGTACCCACCACCACCAACGTCGAGCCCAGGGCCACGGCCGCGCCGGCGCCGGGGGTGCCCTCCGCCGGGAGCAGCTCGGTGCCCGGCGGAGCCGTCGGCGACCAGAAGAGCCCGTCGGTGGATCGCCACACCTCTGACCCCCCAGGCTGGCGTTCGACCACGGCCTCGATCTCGGTGCCGGTGTCGACCACGGCCACCACCCGCTCGGCACCGGGGCGGGCGAAGAGCTCGGGGTCGTCGAAGGCCCGCACCCACTGCCGGCCCGAGTACGACTGCCAGGCGACCGTCTCCTCGCCACCGTCGCGCCCCGGGTCACCTGTCGCTCCGGTCCCGAAGGCGATCAGCCCGAGGCGGGTGGCGCCGACGGTGGTCATGGCCGGCCCCTCGTCGACCTCGGCCCGCTCCCATCTCAGCCCGTCGAGTGATGCCCATGCCGCCGCCCGGTCCCCCACGGCGCCCACCGCCACCCATCCGCGGCCAAGGGGATCGCCGGCGACGTCGGCGAGCGAAGCGTCCTCGCCGAACTGCTCGACGGACGACGGGGCCTGCTCCCAGGCCCTTCCGTCACCAGACGACCACGCCGCGGGGCGGCCGTCGGCGACACCTACGGCGACCAGGCGGAGCCCGAGGGCCGGGGCCACCCCGGCGGCCACCGCCACCATGCGCTGGTCGCCCGGACCGGCCAGGACGCTGCGCTCGACCGCAACTCGCTGCAGGGACGGAGGCGGGGGTGCGGTCGTGGTCGTGGCCCGCAGTGGTGCGTCGGCGGCCGAGGTCTCAGTCGGCCCCGCATCGCTCGTGCAGGCGACGAAGACCAGCGCGGCGACGAGGGCCAGGGCCGGCCGAAGGCGGAGCTGCACGCGCCGAGGCTAGGAGGCTGGCGCTAGGGCCGGGGGGCGGCCAGGCCCAGGCGGCGCAGGTCGCGCTGGACGGCGGTCCTGGGGCGTCCCCCGCTACGCGTGGCCAGCGCGGCCCATCCGAGCAGGACGAGCACGGCCGCCACCTCGGCACCCACGGCGACGAAGGACACGGTGTCCCAACGCGTCTCGCTGAACCCGAACAGCGTCGCCCGCCGACTGAGAGCGAACGCCACCAGCGTGACGAACGACACCACGATGCCCGCCAGGCCCGAGGCCAAGCCTCCTCGCACCAACAGGACCACGGCCACGACGAGGGCGACGACGGCGTTGACGATGAACAGCGGACCGACCACGTCGATCACCCGGTAACCGTCGAGCCAGCGCTGGACGTGGGTCACGCCCTGGATCAGGATCAGTGCGGCGGCCACGATCCGCAGGGTTCGATCGAGCGCGGGGGACAATGCGGCTCCTCATTCGTCGGGCTGTCGACGGTACCGACGCTCGTTAGCGTCTCCACCGATGCACGAGCGCCAGCCGCACCGACCCGGGAGGCGGCGATTGCTCCTGGTGAGCGTCCCCCTCGCCGTGGTGGCGGCCTCGGCGGTGATCGGCAACGCCCTGGCGCCCACGCTGGTGGTCAGCCACCCCCTGGTGCTGCTGGCGCTCAACACCACCACGCGCCACCTGGTGCTCACCTCCACCAGCGTCGACTTCGTGCCCTACCTCGTGGTCGGCCTGGGGCGACGGTTGTTGGAAGACCCGTTCCTGTTCCTGTTGGGACGCTGGTACGGCGACGACGCCATTGCGTGGGTCGACGCCAAGGTCGGAGGGGGCCGGAGCCTGCGGTGGGTGCAGCGGCACTTCCACCGCATCGGCTGGCTCTTGGTGGCCGTCGCTCCGGGCGGGGTGGTCTGCGTGCTCGCTGGCGCGTCCCGCATGCGTACGGCGGTGTTCCTGGTGCTCAACATCGCCGGCACCGTCGCCACCATCCTCCTGCTTCGTCGCTTCGGTGACGTCTTCGCCGGCCCCGTCGACGTCACCTTGGCCTTTGTGGCCGACAACGTCGTGGTCCTCACCACGGTCTCGGTCGCCCTCACCGCCGCCTACGTCGTTGCTCGCCGTGGCCACCGCCGTCGCCCACCGTTGCCGACCGACCCGGAGCCTCGGTAGGGTCGGGGTGGTCATGAGTGAGCTGCGCACCAAAGCCGAGCGCAGCCCCAAGGACGAGTGGCTGCTCGATTCGCTGGCCCGCCAAGCGGCCGTCCTGGAGGCCCTGGCCCTCGCCGCCCGGACGAGCCCGTCCCGCATGCCCGACGACCAGGTCGCCCAGTGCCTGGCGTGGTGGGGTGTGCAGCGTCAGACCGGGCGCTTCGCTCGCAACCTGGAGTCCCGTTCTCGCGGACGCCTGGCCGAGCGGTGGGAACACGAGCTTGGTGCCCACGCCCGCTTCATCGGCGAGCTCCGAGACGAAGCCGCTCACGCCCTGGCGGACGCCGACCCGGGTGCTGCCGCTGCCGCTGAAGGCCGGGTCGGGGTGCGGGTGGCCGTCATCGGCAAGGGTGGCGCCGGCAAGTCGATGATCTCGGGCACCCTGTCCCGGGTCCTGGCCCGCCGAGGGCACCAGGTGCTGGCCGCCGATCTCGACACCAACCCGGGTCTGGCCTTCAGCCTGGGTCTGGCCCCGACGGCGGGCGGCCTGCCCCCCGAGGCACTGGAGGAACACGCGGGCGCCGCCTACGGCTGGCGGCTGAGGTCCGATCTAGGCCCGGCCCAGGCCGTCGACCACTTCGCCGTGGCTGCTCCCGACGGCGTCCGCTTCCTCCCCCTGGGCAAGATCGACGACCCCGACAAGACCGCGCCCAAGCGCACCCTCGTGGCCCTGCTGGAGATCCTGCTCGGGTTCGGCGACCCGGCCTGGGACGTGGTCGGCGATCTCGAAGCGGGGCCCACCACGCCCTTCGAGCGGTACCACGCCTTCGCCGACCGGGTGATCGTGGTGGTGGGGCCGGCCTGGCGCTCGGCCCTGACCGCCCGCCGGTTGCTGCCCCTCGTGGCCGACGTCCCCACCCTTGTCGTGGCCAACCGCTTCCGGGACGAGGCCGACCACCCTGGCCTGTCTCCGGCCGTGCGCATACCTAACGACCCGGCCGTGGCCGGCGCCGAACGTCTCGGGCTGGCCCCGCTCGACCGCTGCCCCGACTCGCCCGCCGTTGCCGCCATCGAGGAGCTGGCCGACCTCCTGGCCCGGCCGACGGACGACCACGATCACCA
>JAUJLZ010000141.1 GCA_030447125.1 Acidimicrobiales bacterium | reverse complement strand
GATCCCCCGTCCGGGCGTGGGCTCGAAGGCCACCCACCCGTAGCCGGCCAGGTACACCTCGGGCCAGGCGTGGGCGTTCAGCCCCCGGACCACGAGACGGCCCTCGGCGTCGGGCTCACCGGGGGTGAAACCCACCGCCACTCGGGCGGGCAGGCCGACGGAGCGGGCCATGGCGGCGTAAGCGCCGGCGAACTGCTCGCAATAGCCCCGCTGGGTCTCGAGCAGGAAGCGTTCGAGGTCGTCGCCGCCGTGGCCGGGCGCGACGGAGAGGTCGTAGGTGAACGAGCCGTCCCGGAAGTGGTCCTGCAGGAGCCGGGCCCGCTCGTACTGCGTGGAGGCGTCCCGGGTGATGCCCGCGGCCAACTCCCGCACGGCCGGGCTGAAGTCGGGGGGCAGGGCCGTGTAGGTCTCGGCCACCTGGGCCGGGGCCACGTTGGGAACCTGGTCCAGGGCCTCCGAGTCGAGGCGGCGGACCTCCGAGGTCACCTGGTAGCGCAGTCCCGCTGCGCTCTCCTCCTCGGTGAGCAGGCTGGCCGAATCCCCGTCGAAGCGGGCGTCGATCCCTTCGAGGCCCACCGGGCGGTAGGCGGCGGGGAGCCAGATCGAGGCCAGCCGGTCGATCTCGAAGTCCTGGGCGATGGTGCCGGTACGGGCCAGCTCGTCGCCGGGTCCGCCGGGCAGGCCACCGTCGATCTCCCGGTACTGGCCGCGCGACGACCAGATCCGCCCGTCGAAGATCTCGAGCGAGGTCAGGCGCCAGTAGCTGCGGGCGTCGCTGGCGACGGTGAAGACCTCGACGTCGGACTGGTCGACGATTCGGCTGCGGATGTCGACCAGCGGGCTGATCGTGACCCGTGAGTTGGGCCCGTCCCGCTCACCGGCACGCCAGGGGATGACGGCGCTGGCCTCGGCTCCGGGGAGGAAGGGCCCCACGACGACGGCCACCACCACCGCCGTCGACCCCAGGATGGCGCCGGTGCGGAGCAGGTGGTGGGGGCCCGTGTGGGTGCGGCCGGGCTGGGCCATGAGGTGCGCCGAGCTCCAGTGGGTCAGGACGCGCTGGGTGAGCCAGTAGGCCGCCACGGCGGCCAGGAACAGCGCCGTGGCCGCAACCCGGTGTGGCGGGGCGCCCAGGGCGGCGCCGAAGACGAACAGCGTGGCCGCCGGTACGGCCGCCTCCACCCGGGCCCCGGCCCGGAACGCCGCCGTGTCGGCCACAAAGGCCACGATCCAGACGGCCACGGCGGCGGCGATCACGAACCCGGGCTGGACCGGGGCGGGCGCCACCACCTCCCGGAAGACGCTCATGGCCTCCCCCAGCTCTCGGCTGGCCTGACCGAGCGTGGCTCCGGTGGGAAGGCCGAGGAACGTGGTCTCGGGCAGGAGGAAGACCGAGACCCCGGCCACCAGACCGCCCACGGCCAGGGCGACGGTGATGGCGGCGGAAAGCCGACGGCGCCGGCAGACAGACGCCAGGGTGTGGCCGGCCAGGGCGAAAGCAAGCACGGGGAGGAGGAAGGAGCCGTCGCTGAACAGTCGGGCCAGGCCCACGACCCCCGCCGCGGTCAGTCCGAAGAGGGCGACGTCGGCCAGGACGAGGAGCCAGGGAGGTGCCGCCGGTGCCTGGTCCAGGGAGGGCTCGGTCCTGCTCATCACGAGGACACCCCTGCCGCCGACCTGGTGGACGAGGCCATGGCCTGGTTCCAGGCCGAGGCGAAGCTGGTGGCGGGGTCGACGACGACGGAGCGGACGCCTCCCTGCGGCGCGGCGGCGAGGCCCCTGGCGGCGCTGAAGCTGACGAGGACCACCCGAGGTGAACTGGTAGCGGGGCCGAGGGAGACGCCCGGGCCGCCGGCCGAGGATGCACCCGTGACGACCACGACCGGACCCACCTGGGACGCTCCCGGTCGGTCGACGGTGGCCACCAGCGTGGCCAGGTGGCCGAGGTTGCGCTCCTCGACGACGGCCAGGTGCTCGAGGATGGCGTCGAGGTGATCGTTGCCCCCCGGGCCGGCGCCCGAGCCGGCCCTCGCCGCGCCGCCGGCGCCGGAATCGTGGCCGGCGGTGGTCACCAGGCGCACCGAGAGACCCTGGCGGGCGCTGCCGACGAGGATGCTGGCCGCCGCCGACACCGCCCGCTCGAAGGTGTCGTCGGGATAGACGCCCAGGCGGACGTCGAGGACGACGCTCACCTGGCCCTGGCCCGGCCGCTCGTCCTGGCGCACGACCAACTCGTCACGCTTGGCCGACGCCCGCCAGTGCACCCTCCGGAGATCGTCTCCGTCGACATAGGGCCGCAAGCCGTAGAGCTCCTCGCCGCTGACCGCCAGGCCGGAGGGACGACCGGCGTCGAGGCGCGGGCCGGTGAGGGAAGAGGGGGCGAGGACGTCTTCCACAGCAGGCCAGATGGTGAGCGTGGTCATCGGTGCACCGGCGGTGGACAGCTCGGCCAGGCCGAAGGGATCGCAGACGCGAACCTCGAGAGGGCCCACGGCCAAACGGCCACGACGGTCGGTGGGCAGCGAGTAGACGGCGGCGACGTGCTCAGCGGGGGCCAGGGGGGACAGCACGACACTGGCGGTCCGCCCGATCTCGCCGACGGCGTCGCGAAGGTGCAGGAGGGGGGTCCGGCGGTTCCCGCGGTTGGAGACGCGCAACTCGACAACCGCCGGCGTGCCCGCGTGCAGCCGGTCGGGTCGCAGCTCTCGGGACACGTCGAGGCGCAGCCGGGTGAGCCCGGTGGCGGCGACGGCGGCGATGACCAGGGCGGCACCGCCGGCGCCGAGCAGGAACAGCTCGAAGATGCCGAACAGGCGGCCGGCGACGACGAGGGCGACGGCGACGGCGGTGGCGAGGACGCCCTGTCGGGTGAGCACGAGGGGAGCGACGGCGAGGCGGACTAGCGCCCGGACGTGGCCGTGGGCACGGGGACCCGGCGCAACACGTCCTCGACGATCTCGCTGGCTCTCGCGCCCTGCATCTGGGCCTCGGGGGAGAGGCAGAGGCGATGGGCCAGCACGGGCTGGGCCAGGGCCTTGAGGTCGTCGGGGACGACATAGGCCCGACCGCTGGCTGCCGCCCGGGCCCGGGCCACCCGCTGGAGGGCAAGGGTCGCCCGGGGGGACATGCCCAGGGCGAGGCCGGGGTGGCGTCTCGTGGCCTCGGCCAGGTCGACCAGGTAGCCCTGGAGACTGGGAGCCACGTGGACGGCGCGAGCGATGTCGGCCATCTCCAGGACATCCTTGGCCGTGGCCACCGGCTCGATGGCGTCGAAGACCTCGTTGTCGCCCCGGTCGAGGATCTCCATCTCACTCGCCCGCCCGGGGTAGCCCATGGTCACCCGCATGAGGAAGCGGTCGAGCTGGCTGCGGGGCAGGGGGTAGGTGCCGTCATGGTCGATGGGGTTCTGGGTGGCCAGCACCATGAACGGCGGCTCCAGGGCGTAGGTGGTGGCGTCGACGGTGACCTGGCGTTCCTCCATGGCCTCGAGCAGGGCGGACTGGGTCTTGGGCGAGGCCCGGTTGATCTCGTCACCGAGCACCAGGTTGGCGAACACGGCGCCGGGGCGGAAGTCGAAGCTCCCCGTGGCCCGGTTCCACACGCTGCCCCCCACCACGTCGGCGGGGAGGAGGTCGGGGGTGAACTGGATGCGCCCCCACCGGCAGTCGAGCGAGGTGGCCAGGGCCTTGGCCAGGCTGGTCTTGCCCACGCCGGGCACGTCCTCGATGAGGACGTGGCCTTCGGCCACCAGGCACAGCAGCACCAGCTCGATGACGTCGGGCTTGCCCCGCACGATGCGCTCGATGTTGCTGGCGACGGCACCAAAGGTCTCGGCAAAGGCCTGGGGTGGACCTCCCGGCGGTCGTCTGGCCACGTGGCCCTCCCTCCTGCCCGCAGCGCGCCGACGCGCAGCACGGTCGACATCGTCGGCACCCGGTTGTGGACTGGCGCAGCCTATCGGCCGCTCACCCTCGACGGGCTCAGGGTCGGGCTTGCGGGGACGCTGCTCGCACTACCCTCGGCCCGTGCCACCCGCCCTGGCCGTCGACATCGGCGGGACCAAGCTGGCGGCAGGCCTGGTCTCGTCCGAAGGCGTCCTGGTCCGCCGTGGCCAGGTTCCCACCGCGGGCCCCGATGGGCTGGACCACGACGCCGAGGCCCTGTTCGCCGCCCTGGTCCGACTGGTGGCCGAGGTGCGCTCGGGCGACGAGGTGGTGTGCGGGGTGGGCGTGGGTGGGCCCATGGCCCCCGCAGGCGAAGAGGTGTCGCCGCTCAACATCCCGGCCTGGCGGGCCTTCCCCCTGCGCCGGCGGCTGGCCCAGTCCACCGAGTTGCCCACGTTCGTCGACAACGACGCCAAGGCCCTGGCCCTCGGCGAAGGCTGGGTGGGGGCGGCGGCCGGCGTCTCCCACTTCCTGGCCATGGTCGTCTCCACGGGAGTGGGCGGGGGCCTGGTGCTCGACGGTCGCCTCCTCGACGGGGCCGCTGGCAACGCCGGCCACATCGGCCACGTGATCGTGGCCCCCGACGGCCACCGTTGCGGGTGCGGGGCGCGGGGGTGCCTGGAGGCCGAGGCGTCGGGTACCGGGATCCGCCGGGCCACCGGCCGTCCCGCCGAGGAGGCCACGCCCGAGGTGGTGGACCACGCCGGCACGATGGTGGGCCGGGCCGTGGCGTCGGTGGCCAACCTCTGCGACCTGCGCCTGGCCGTCGTGGCCGGCTCGGTGGCCTTGGGCTTCGGCGGGCCCTTCTTCACCGCCGCCCAGGCCGAGCTCGACCGCCGGGCCTGCCTCGACTTCTCCGCCGGCGCCCGCATCCGCCCTGGCGGCCTGGGAGACCAGGGGCCGCTGGTGGGGGCGGGCGCCGTGGGTTGGCGGGGCCTCGGCGTCGACGTGCTGGCCCCGCGCTGCGCGCCCCGGGAGGATCTCGCGGCGGGGCCCCCGGACGCGCCGTGAACCTCCTCGAGGGAAACTGGTGGGTCGATGCCGGGCTCACCCTCGTGCGCCGTCCCTGGCTGTGGCCCACCGCGCTGCGCCAGCTCGTCCGCCTGGCCCCTTCAGGGTGGTGGCGGCGCTGGCCGCCGCTGCCCCGCCCGGACCCGGCCTACCTGCGCTTTCGTCTGGAGACGGCCTACGGCGACACCGGGCGGGAGCCCGACTCGGCCGACGTGGTCACCTACCTGACCTGGTGCCGTCGCCAGGAGCGACGACACCGACGCTGTTGACGCCAAACCCGTCGCCCCTGAGGGTGGTGGGGCGGGTAGCGTTCCCCCCGGTGTCCAGGGCACTGGTGCTCAACGCGAGCTACGAGCCGCTGTGTGTGGTACCGGTCCGGCGCGCCGTCGTACTGGTCTTGAGCGAGAAGGCTGAGGTGCTCCACGACACCGGGTCGGTCATGCGCTCGGAGCGTCTGCGTGTGCCCGTCCCCTCGGTGATCCGCCTGCGCTACTTCGTGCGGGTGCCCTTCCGCCGGCGGGCGTCGCTCAACCGGCGGGCGGTGTTCGCCCGGGACGGTTCCCGCTGCCAGTACTGCCCGGCCCCGGCCGAGAGCATCGACCACGTCATCCCCCGCAGTCGGGGTGGCCAGCACGTGTGGGAGAACGTGGTGGCCGCGTGTCGGCCGTGCAACGCCCGCAAGCGCGACCGGCTGCTGTCCGAGAGCGGCATGGTGCTGCACCGGCGCCCCACCGCGCCCCGGGAGCTCACCTGGATCACCGTGGCCGTGGGGACCATCCCCACGCACTGGGAGCCCTACCTCGAGACCGCCCTGTCGGCGTGAGCGC
>JAUJLZ010000140.1:2911-5790 GCA_030447125.1 Acidimicrobiales bacterium | reverse complement strand
TCCCCGTGGTGGCCGGCCATGAGCTGATGGGTCGCCTGACCAGCCGTCGCTGATCGCCGACGGCAACGCTGGCGACGGTCGTCCCCAAGGACGGCGCCGGTACGCTGGGTCGACCATGACGGCGTCCTCGTCCGATCCCACTCCCGGTCCCACCCCTCCCGGTCCCACCCCTCCCGGTGCCACGCCTCTCGGTGCCACGCCGCTCGGCGACGGGCCACGCGTCCTGTGGGACTGCTACCGCCACCCCGGTCGCGAGAGCGGGGTGCGCTGCCGGCGCTGCGAGCGACCGATCTGCCCCGACTGCATGATCAGCGCGCCGGTCGGCTTCCAGTGCCCGTCGTGCGTCAAGGCGGCACCGTCGGTGCGCTCACTGCGGACGACCGTGGACAAGCCCGTGGTCACCCTTGCCCTCATCGCCATCAACGTGGCCATCTTCGTGCCCACCTTGGCCGGCGGAAACCTCCTCGGCGGAGGGGGTGAGAGCCTGATCGAGCGCCTGGCGGTCAACGGGCCCGCCGTCGCCGCCGGTGAGTGGTGGCGCCTGATCACCTCGGGTTTCCTGCACTTCGGCCTGATCCACATCGGGTTCAACATGTTGATCCTCTACCAGCTGGGCACCATGCTCGAGCCGGCCCTCGGTCGGGTCCGGTTCTTCCTCCTCTACGCCGCTGCCCTGCTCGGCGGCTCCTTCGGCGCCCTCCTGCTCGACCCTGATGCGCTCACCGCGGGGGCGTCGGGTGCGGTCTTCGGGTTGATGGGGGCCGCCTTCCTCGGGATGCGCCGGCGAGGGGTCGACCCCATGCAGTCCGGCATCGGCGGACTGTTGGTCATGAACCTGCTGCTGACCTTCGTCATCCCCGGCATCTCCGTCGGCGGCCACCTCGGGGGCCTCGTCGCTGGTGCCGTCGCCGGGGCGGCGTTGTTGGCCACCGAAGGCCCTGAGCCCGGCCAGCGGACGATGGGATCAGCAGCGGCGGCCGCCGTGTCCGCCGCCGCAGTTGCCGGTTCGCTGTTGACCGTCTCCACCCCGCTCTGGCCCTTCTGACCACGTCCCGACCGCGCCCGTCAGCCTGACGGAGAGGACGGGTCGGCGGAGACGTCGAGGAGGGCGAGCATCTCGGACAGCTCGAAGAAGCGGGCGACGTCGCGGGCCGAAGGGGAGCCCAGCTCCGGATCGGCACCCCCGGCCAGGAGAGCCCCGACCCCGTCGACCGAGCGACGGAAGACCGCAGCCGCCAGTGCGGTCTGGCCCCGATCGTTCACCCGGGCGGTCTCAGCGCCGTGCTCGAGGAGCATCTGCACCGTCGGCGGGTGGTCGTGGTAGGCGGCCAGGATGAGCAGGGTGTCACCCTTGTCGTTGGTGAGGTTGGCGGGCACACCGGCACTGACGAGTGCGGCGAGCTCATCGCGCTCGCCCGAGCGGGCCAGGTCGAACACCCGATGCGCCAGCGCCAGCATCTCCTCGTCGAGCTCCTCAGGCATCTCGACATCCTTCGAGCGAGGCGGGTCGGCGCCGTTGCCGGCCGGGTTAGTCTGGCCCTTGTCGCTCACCTCGCGCTCGAGTGCCTCCTTGCGGTCTCGGGGCACATCCCGCCAGTCCACATCGAGTAGCGCACCCTCGAGTGACCACAGCAGGTTGCGGTGGGCGTCGCCCCCGCCACGCTGCACCCGCCGGTAGGCCTCGGCCGCGCCGACCCGGTCGAGCTGCCGGGGTGTCTCGATGCCGGCAGCCTTCAGCATCCGCTCGCTCGCCGGCCCCAGGTTGCGCAGATCCCGCAGTCGCATGGGCCATGGAACCACACGCGGTCGACGGCTGTGGAAGCGTAGGGGGATGCCCCAGAGACAGGCCCTCCTCACCGGAGCCACCGGCTTCGTCGCTTCCCACCTCCTGCCCGCCCTGCTGGCCGGCGATTGGTCGGTGCGGGCCTGCGGCCGTCGCCCCCGACCGGACCGGTTCCCCGAGGAGGTCGACTACCGGTCGGTGGACCTGGCCCGACCCGTTGGTCTGGAGGAGCTCTACGACGGGGTCACCCACCTGTTCCATTTGGCCGGCGCCTCCAGCTCGACCTCCACCGAGGAGGAGATGCACCGCTCCAACGTGGTGGCCACCCGCAACCTGCTGGCGGCGGCGCCGGCAGGATTGGAACGCGTCCTGCACATGAGCTCCACCTCCGTGTACGGCGAGGAGGTCCAGCTGCCGGTGCCGGTGCCCGAGGACGTGGTGCCCCACCCGAGCCGGGGCTACGGCAAGGCCAAGTGGGAGGCTGAGCAGGTGGTGTGGGCCTGGGCCGAAGCCGGACGTCCGGTGGTCGTGTTGCGCCCGGTCTCGGTCTTCGGCCCGGGCAACATCAAACTCCTCGGCAGTGCCGTGCTCGACGTCGCCATCGAGCGCTGGGCCGGCCTCGACACCGTGGCTGTCGCCGCCCGACCCATCGAGCAACGGTTGGTCCACATCGACGATCTGGTCCGGGCCTGCCTGCACTTGGCCGAGCACGAGGATGCGGTGGGCCACGCCTACAACGTCGTGGCCGAGGAGTACCCGTCCAGCCACGACGTCGCCCGCATCTTGGCCGGTGACTTCGGGATGGGTGTACGGCTGGAGGAGGGCCCCGAGTGCGGCCTGAGCTTCGCCGAGCGGTCAGCCGTCCACGCTGAGATGGTCGAACAGGGCATGGCGGCCCACATCCTGCTCACCGAGCAGCGCTTCCGCTTCATGGGCAAGTCCAACCGCAACAACCGGCTCTGCGTCGACGCCCTGCTCGGCACCGGCTTCCGCTTCACCCACGGCGACCTGGCCCCGGCCATCTCCGCCACCATCGACTGGTACCGCCAGCACCGCTGGGTCATCACCCGCTGAGGACGGGTGACTCGGAGACCTA
>JAUJLZ010000140.1:0-2811 GCA_030447125.1 Acidimicrobiales bacterium | reverse complement strand
TCGGGCTGGGGGTCGGAGTCGGGGCGGGGCCCGGGCTCGGGGCGACGCCATTGGCCCCCCGTCCCGGGGCCGGACCCCCAGACTCCGCCGCAGGCGAGCCCCCGACGGTTGGTGCGGTGCCACGGAGGCCGGCTGGCGCCCGGGCGGCGACGTAGCCGGCGTACCCACCCGCAGCCAGAGCCCCTCGACCCTGGCCGTCCAGCACCAGGACGTCCTCCACCGTGCGTTCCAGGAAGGCACGGTCGTGGCTGACCACCACCACCGTGCCCGGCCAGGTGTCCAGGTGGTCCTCCAAGGCCCGGAGGGTGTCGAGGTCGAGGTCGTTGCTGGGCTCGTCCAGCAACACGACGTTGGGCAGCGCCGCCAGCACCAACAGCAACTGGAGCCGGCGCTGTTCGCCCCCCGAGAGGGTCCCGACCGGCGCCCACTGGGCGTCGGCGTCGAACCAGAACCGTTCCATGAGGCGGACTTGGTCCCAGCTCGGCTGGCCCTGGCGACCGGCCACGGCTTCCCGCACCCGCTGGGCCGGGTCGAGGTCCCGGCCGGTCTGGTCGTAGTAACCGAGGCGAACCGTCGGGCCCGTCTCCACCCGTCCCGCGGAAGGGGCCAGCCGGCCGGCCATGATGTCGAGAAGGGTGGACTTGCCGGTCCCGTTGGCACCCACCACGCCCAGGCGCTCCCCGGGGCCGAGGTCCAGCTCGAGGTCCTCGAACAGCGGGGTCCCGGTGCCGTAGCGGTGTCCCACGCCGTGAAGCTGGAGGACCCTGTCGCCCAACCGGGGCGTGGCGCCCCACTGCCCCCCGCCGGCCAGGTCCAGGTCCCCGGCCCGGTCGGGGGCGGGGCCACGGGCCTCCACGACGGCGGTGGCCGAGGCGATGCGGGCCTTGGGCTTGCGGGTACGGGCCGGGGCCCCCCGGCGCAACCAGGCCAGCTCGGCCCGGGCCAGGTTCCGCCGCACCGACTCGGCAGTGGCCTCCCGCTCGGCCCGCTCGGCGGCGGCCGCCAGATAGCCGCCGTAGCCCCCGTCGTGCAGGTAGCCCCGCCCCCGGTCGAGCTCGAGGATGCGGGTGCTGACCCGATCGAGGACGTGGCGGTCATGGGTGACCACCACGAGCCCACCTCGAAAGCGGGCCAGGCGATCCTCCAACCAGGCGATGGCGTCGATGTCGAGGTGGTTGGTGGGCTCGTCCAGGACCAGGAGGTCGACCTCGTCCACCAGCACCCGGGCCAGGGCCACCCGCTTGGCCTGACCCCCCGAAAGCGTGGCCACGTCGGCTTCGACCAGCCCCCCCATCCCCAACCGCTCCAAGATGACGGCGGCCTCCCAGTGCTGGCCCACCGCCGAGCGCACGTCGCCGGGCGGAAGCACGGGCCGCTGGGCGAGGAAGCCGACCCGAACGCCCCGGCCTCGCCGGGCCGTTCCCTCCTCCGGGCCCTCCTCGCCGGCCAGCGCTCGTAGCAGGGTCGACTTGCCGGTCCCGTTGCGACCGACCACGCCCAGGCGGTCCCCGGTCTGCACGGTGAGCGAGAGGTCTTCGAACAGCGGGCGGTCGGGCCGGCGCGCCGCCGCCCGCTCGAGGTCGACCAGGATCACTCCGGCAGGCTACGGGTGCTCCGACCAAACCTCGTGCACATGACGTCCGCGTGGACTCGCGTTCCACGCGCTGCACGAGGTGGAGGAGTCGTCGGGGAAAACGAGCTGCGCTCACCGAGACGAGGTGGACCCACCCGAGCCATCTGCCGTCGGGCATCCTGTGTCGGATGGAGGAGACGGTCACGCTGGTGTGCCCAAACTGCCAGGAGAGCCGGACGTTCTCCGTCGTTCGCCCCGCCATGGTCGAACCCCTCACCGGCAACTCGGGTACCGAGGAGCACCGGGCGGCCTGCAGGAAATGTGGGCTCGGAGTACTTCTGACCGTCGTCCCCGACGACGACACCGGCACCGTCATCGACATGCGGCCGCAGGAGCCCCCGATCACGAGAAGCCAGACGGCAGACCTTCCGCAAGGGATGGCGGATGACTTGCTGGAGGCGTGCAGGTGCTACTCCTTCATGGCCTATCGCGGTGCTGCGCTCCTGGTCCGTCGCACCGTCGAGCAAGCGGTCGTCATGCGCAGAGCGCCAAGGACCAAGAGGACCCTTCAGCAGAAACTCGACTGGCTCTTGGACGAGGGACACCTACCGAAGCGGTGGAAGCCGGCCGCAGACACGGTCAGGGACGTCGCCAACGCTGCGGCTCATGGAGCGAGCGCCATCAGCGGAGAGGAAGCCCGAGCTGCCGTCAGGGCTGGCTTCGCGGTCGTCAGCGCCCTCATGGCCGAGGACAGTCGAAGGTACCGGACGGACTGACCTGAGCCGCCCGCCATGGCTACGCCGGCGACCAGCGGGGGGCCACGTTCCCGTGTCCATCCCGATCGTGGCCAACGACCGAGGCTCCTGGCTACGCCATGTCCAGCCGGGGTAGACCAAGGCATGCTCGGGTGGTCCGCCAACATCGAAACATCCACCATCGACAACGACACCTTTCGAACCGTGCTGTTCACCGGTGACTCTTTGCAGCTGACCGTCATGAGTCTCGAGCCCGGCGAGGAGATCGGCGCCGAGGTGCACCCGAGGCTCGATCAGTTCATCCGGATCGAGCAGGGACAGGCCGAAGTGGTGATGGGGCGCTCAGAAGATGACCAGAGTGAGACACACCACCTGGCGGACGACTGGGCGGTCATCATCCCTGCTGGCGCTTGGCACAACGTCATCAACTCCGGCGCCTCGACGCTCAAGCTCTACTCGATCTACGCCCCGCCGGAACATCCC
>JAUJLZ010000139.1 GCA_030447125.1 Acidimicrobiales bacterium | reverse complement strand
GGCAGCGCTGGAAGGAGCTGCGCAGCCTGAACCTCGGTCGGAGGATGCCCGACGGTGCAGTGATCGATGCGACCTCGGACGTGATCAGGCCGGGATGGGACCTCGCCGTGCCCGCCGAGCCGGCGCCGGCCTCGGCTCCACCCGAAGACGCCGGCCAAACGACCGGCGAGGTCGTCGTGGAGCCGGGCGACTCCCTGTGGAGGCTGGCGGAGCACCGTGTCGAGCAGGTTGGCGGTGCTCCCGGGCCCGACGACGAGGTCCGGGACTACTGGGCAACACTCATCGAGGCGAATCGAGACCGGCTGGAGGACCCGCACGAACCAGGTCGGATCTACGCCGCCCAGGTGATGAGGATGCCCGCAGTTCCAGGGGCGGAGCACACGGGCGTCGGCTCTCGCGGCGCGGACATGCCCGATCCGCCGTCTGCTGCGCCGCCGCAGCCGGAGCCCGCCCCGGCGTCGAGCCCACCGGCAACGACGGCGACGACGGTTGCAACAGCTCCGCGAACGGCACGGCCGGCGGATCCCGGGCCGATCCGGGCGCCAGCGGAACACCGCCGCGGTGGCGGCGAATCGAGGTCCGCAGGGGACCGGGAAAGCGTGCCGGTCGGGCTCCTCGGGATAGCGAGCACCATCCTGGCCGTCGGGATCACCGCTGAGGTCGGGCGTCGGCGCCGGCGCCGTCAGATGCGACTTCCGCCTCGGACCCAGCTGCCTACTCCTCCGCCGGAGTTCGACGAGCTGCGGGCCGAGCTCGCGGCCAACGCCGACATTCACCGGGCCACGACGCTCGACCGGGCGCTACGGGACATGGCCGGGGCGCTGGCGGAACAAGACAGCGACGCCCGCCCACGGATGGTCCAGATCGACGGCCAGCGTGTGGAGGTCCTGTTGTCCCAGGCCGTGCCGTCACCACCCCCGCCGTGGCGGGCGGAGGCCTCGGGCAGCGCCTGGGTTCTGAAGGGCCAGCCCAGAGACCGCAGCGGCGACGAGGCAGCGCCCTGCCCGGTGCTGGTGTCCGTCGGCGTGCCCGAGGCCGGAACGGAGCTGTACCTCGACCTCGAGTCCGAGGGGATCGTCACCCTGACCGGCGACGAAGCGGCCATCACCGATCTGGCCCGGTCCTGGGTCCTCGAGCTGGTGACCTCCCCGATGGCCAGCGGTGCCTCCGTCGCCGTGGTCGGCCCCGGCCTGCTCCCGCTGGAGGGCAGCGCAGATCGGGCCCGAACAGTGTCGCTCTGGGATGACATCGCCGACGACGCGCTGGCCTGGGCGGAGCAGTCGGCGGCCATCATGGCGGAGAGCCGGCGGTGGCCGACGCCGGTCGCCGGACGCATCACCCAGGGGCCGAGCGATGACCTTGCGCCCCTCGTCCTCGTGGTCACCGGGCGGCCCGACGACGAGCGCTTCGAGCGGCTGTGCACCGTCGTCCTCGAGCAGCAGACCACCGTGACGGTGGTCGTGGTCGGCAGCGAGGTCGACGGCGCGACGCGCGTCGAGGTGGTGGGCGGCGAGCTTCGCATCCCCGGCCTTGGCCTGGCCTGCCTGGCCCAAGCGGTGACAGCGGAAGTGGTGGAACAGGTGGACGAGCTTCTGGAGGACGCGGCTCGGCTGCCGGCGCAGCTCTCCCTGATGCCGCTGCCCACTCCCGATCCTCCCGTCGTTCTCGGCGCCGTGGGCGACGATTACCACGACCCTCCCTCCGAGATCCTCGTCCAGTTGCTCGGTGACATCCGGGTGATCGGCGCCAAGGGGACGCTGAAGCCGAAGCAGGTGGCGGTGCTGGCCTACATCGCCCTGCACGCCCCGGTCGCCTCGGAGCGCGTCGAGGACGCGGTGTGGGTGGCCGCCACCGCCTCCCGGCGCAAGCGGCTGGCCAACACCGTCTCCGAGTGCCGCAACGCCATCGGTCCGACCCACCTGCCCTTCGCCACCGACGGCAAGTACCGGGTGGGGCCGGGCGTGGTGACCGACGTCGAGCTGTTCGACCGTCGGGTGGCCTACGCCGCCGGACAGGACGAAGAGGGTGCGATCGCCACGCTGCGGGGCGCGCTGGAGCTGGTCCGGGGGCCCGTGTTCACCTACCGCAACGCCGAGCGCGGGTCGTACGTGTGGGTGGACGTCGAGAACTGGATCAGCACCTGGGAGCTCAAGGTCACCGACGCTGCCGAGGACCTGGCACAGAGGTGTCTCGCCGCCGGCGATCTCGACGGCGCCGTGTGGGCCGCCCGTCGCGGGCTCGAAGCCAGCCAGACCCACAGCCGCCTCACCAAGGCGCTCATGCAGGCCCATTTCGCCAAGGGCGATGTCCGCGCCGCCGAGCGGGTCCTCGAGAGCCACCAGGCCGCGCTGGAACAGCTCGAGCTCGACGACGTCGACGGCGAGCTGATCGAGTTCCTCCACGACGCCCGACGCAGCCGGGGGGCTCGAGCCAGCTGAGCGGTCCCGCGCTCAGCGAGGGCAGGCCACGACCACGACGTCGGTCGGGTCGACCGGGTTGGGTGGTTCGCCCTTCGTTCGCCCGGGGTGCACCTCGAAGTGGAGATGGGCGGCGGTAGCGGCCGCGTTGCCGGTCGTCCCGACGTAGCCGAGCACGGTTCCGGCAGGAACGTGGCCAGAGACGTCGGCGAAGCGGGAGAGGTGGGCACCGTAGTAGTAGTTCCCGTCGTCGCCCCACAGGTGGAAGGCGAGGCCGCCCAGGCCGTCGCTTCGCAGCTCGACCTCGCCTCCTACCGGCGCCACCACGGGCGTGCCGTCGGCGGCGAACAGGTCGACACCCTGGTGCTGCCGGCCACCGGAGCGCGGGGCGAGCCAGGTGTTGGTGAAGGTCGTGGGCCCGGCCACCGGGCATACGACGGCGATGCCCGGAGCGGCCGCCAGCTGATCGGCATAGGCGAGGACGCGAGAGGCGTAATCCTGGTCGTGGTTGTAGCGCAGGAGGGCCGCTCGTTCGTCGGCGATCTCGCCGTCACGTCCAGCGCAGAGGTAGTTGGCGGCGCTGGGGGCGGCGTCGTCGAGGTCGTGGGGATTGGCCAGGCCGTCACCGTCGGCGTCGACGCCCCATGCCTCGAAGGTGCCGGGCAGAAACTGCAGGGGCCCGACCGCCTGCTGCCAGGGACCAGGCAGGCCGAACCACCCGAGCCACTGACCGATCGGGAGGCGCATCACACCGGCTGACCCGTCGAGGGGCGGCCCGAGGACCGGGGGCCACACTTCACCGGTGATGGAGTCAGGGGCCGATCCCCCCGACGTCCCGTGGGCTGACTCGATGAACCCGATGCCCGCCACCAGTTGCCAGCGCAGGCCGGTGCACCACCCGTCGACCCCCCGGTAGGCGCTCAGGGAGCGTTCGGGCACGCCGCTGATGCTCCCCCTCGAGGTGGCGCTGGTCGACCCGGGAAGCAGGAGCACGGGGATGCACAGCACCAGGCCCAAGACGGCGACCGGCGGGACGGCCAGCACCACCCACCAGCGTCGTCCCCGGGACACGACGAACTAGGCCGCATTGTTGGATGCGATTTCGCGGGCTCGCCGCGAGATCGCGGCCCCCCTTCCGGCCTAGTTGCTCGTTCCCACGAGAGCGGAGGAGCCGGTGTTGAGGATTGTGGCCCAAGTGAGCGTCACCCCGGACTCGGCCGGCATGCCCGGAGCCGAGCTGGTCCAGAGGCTGTTGAACTGGAGCCAGATGGTCGCCCTGTGGGGCAGCCTCGCCGCCCTGCTGGTGGGCGCGGCCATGTACGGGCTGGCACGGGAGGGCGGGAGCTACGGCAACGCCTCCCGGGGCAAGGGGCTGGCCATCGGCGGCGTCATCGGGGCGATCCTCGCCGGGGTGGCGCCGACCGCCATCAACCTTTTGTTCCAGGCGGCGTCCTCGTGAGGGCCAGGGCAGCGGTCGCGGCCGCGCTGGTGGCGGCGTTCGTGCTCGGGGTGGCCGCCGGCGGCGTCCGGGAGAAGGACGTGCCTGGGGAGCACGCCGGCTCTGCTGCGGCGACGGCCGCCAACACCCGTGGTCCCGCTCTCCCGGGCAGGGCCGCCAGCGGGAACCAGAGGAGCGAAGCAGGGGCACGCGCCGCCGCCATCGCCTACGCCACCGCTTCTCAGGATTGGCTCTACCTGAGCGACGAGGAGATCGACCGTGCGGTGCGGGCGATCGCCACCCCCCGGGCGGGGCCGTCGCTCAGCCGAGACACGGTGGCCGATCTGGGGACGGCGCGCGAGGCGCTCCGGAGATCGACCGGTCGGGTGTGGTGGCTGGTGCGCCCGCTGGCATCTCGGGTGGAGCGCTTCGAGGCGACGGGTGCGCTGGTGGCGGTGTGGACCGTCACCGTGCTGTCCGCCGCCGACGTGGCCCTCCCCCAGGCCGAGTGGATGCGCGTCGCCGTGGACCTGGCCTGGGTCGAGGGAGCCTGGCTGGTCGAGGCCGTGGCCGCCACGCCGGGCCCGACGCCCATGTCGGGAGGCGACGAGCGTCCCTGGGAGCCCGAACACCTCGACCGCGCCCTCGATGGGTTCGAGCGCGTGGCCGACGGGGCCGGAAGGTGAGCGAGCTTCCGCTTGTCGTGGCGGCGTTCCCCAACCCGGTGGGGTGGGTGGTGGACGAGGTCACCGGCGTCGTGGGAGGGGCGGCCAGCCAGGGCCTCGAGGCAGTCGTCGGCGGCCTGACCGCCTGGATGCTCGAGGCGGTGGTGTGGATCGTCGGTGGGGTCTTCAACTTCTTCCTCGACGCCACCGACCCCAACGTCGAAGCCGACTGGTTCATCAGCGGCGATGGGCCCTATGCCACCACCGCCACCATCGGCGCCACGCTCTTGGTGGGCTTCGTCCTCATCGGCGTCACCCAAAGCGTGCTCGCCGGCGACGTGGGTGGGATGCTCCGGCGGATCAGCCTGGAGCTTCCGATGGCGGTGCTGGCCATGGTCGGCCTGGTCACGGTCACCCAGGCGCTGATCACCCTGACCGACCAGCTGTCGGACGGGCTGCTCGGCCAATTCGCCGGCGACGTCGAGCGCTTCACCGCCACCGTGGCCTCGCTGTCGGCGCTCGGCGGCGGGACCACCGCCGCCTTCGTGGTGTTTCTGCTGGCGCTGGTGAGCGTGCTGGCCGGCATCGTGGTGGTGGCGGAGCTGGTGGTGCGGGCCTCGCTCATCTATGTCGTGGTCGCCCTCGCCCCGTTGGTGTTCGCGGCCATGGTGTGGCCCGCGGTGCGGGGGGCGGGCCGCAAGCTGCTGGAGCTCCTCGTCGCCCTGATCGTCTCCAAGCTCGTCGTGGCGGTGGCATTGGCCGTGGCCGCATCCGCGGCGGTGGGGGCGGGCTCGGGTGGGGAGATCACGGCCCTTCCGCCGCCGGAGGCGATGGCGGAGAACCCGGGTGGATCGGTCACCCAGGCGGTGGGCATCCTGCTCGCCGCCACTGCCACGTTCGGGGTAGCCGCCTTCTCACCGCTCCTCGTGGCCCGGCTGTTGCCCCTCACCGAGGGCGCCATGGTGGCCTCCGGAATCAGGAGCGGCCCCTTGCGGGCCGGCCAGCAGGCGATGTCCGCCCGCTACTACGCCCAGGCCTCAGGGCGATCGCGGCTGACGTCCCTGGCCTCTGCCCCACCCGACGCCAGCACCGCTTCGGGGGCTTCGGCCGGTCTCCCCGCGGCGGCGGTTGGCGCCGGTGCCCCGGCGGCGGCGGGTGCGGTTGCGGCGAGGGCCGCAGGCGGTGCCGCCGCCAAGGGTGCCCGGGCGGCGGCGTCGACGGCCGAGACCGGGTCGTCGTCGGGTGGCCCGGCCCGCCGGCCCGCCGTCCCTCCACAG
>JAUJLZ010000138.1:3578-5818 GCA_030447125.1 Acidimicrobiales bacterium | reverse complement strand
TAGGTTGGCCGACCGATGGGAACCGAGAAGCGCCAACGACAAAAGGAGGGTCGCCAGGCCCGCCTGGAAGCCGAACAGACCAAACAGGCCCGCAACCAGCGTCGCCGCCGGCTGGTGAGCGCCGTCGTGGTCTCCCTGGTGGTCTTCGCCGTCCTGGTGCTGATCTCCCAGTCGGGCACCGACGACGAGACCGACACCGCCACTGAGGCGACCACCACCACCACCGCTGCGGCTGCGTCCAGCACCACCGCGCCGGCCGCCCCGGTCGCCTTCGAATACGGCACGGGAGAGTGCCCGCCGGCGGAGAAGCCGGCCGAGCCGGTGCGCTCGTTCGAGGGCGCACCCCAGCGCTGCATCGAGGACGGAGTCGACTACGCCGCCACGGTCACGACCTCGGCGGGCGCGCTCACCATCGACCTCCTGGAGGAGCAGGCGCCGGGGACCGTCAACAACTTCGTCGTCCTGGCCCGCTACGGCTACTACGACGGGGCGCCGTTCCACCGGGTGATCGAGGACTTCGTGGTGCAGGGCGGCGACCCCGTGGGTGAGCCGCCGGGAACCGGCGGCCCCGGGTACATGATCCCCGACGAGCTCCCCGAGGCCGGCGCCTACCAGGTGGGCTCGGTGGCCATGGCCAACTCGGGTCCGGACACCAACGGCAGCCAGTTCTTCCTGGTGACCGGGGAACAGGGAGCCGCCCTCCCCCCGAACTACTCGCTGTTCGGCACGGTGATCGACGGGGCCGACGTGGTGGAACAGCTCGAGGCCACCGCCGAGGAGGGCACGGACACCCCCAGCGATCCGGCCACGATCGAATCGGTGGAGATCGTCGAGCAGTAACTGTTCGTTTCGCTCACCAAACCGCTCGGTGCCTCCGGCACTGTCCTGCCATTCCGTCAGGGCAAGCTCGCTGCGCTTGCGCTCTGACGGTCAGCCAGGCAGGGTGGCCAGGCCTGCTTCAGCCCCGTCGACGAAGATCCGGACCGTCCCGGCGCCGGCGGCGCGCCAGGTGCCGTCGGGTTCTCGCAGGAGCGCGGTGCGCTCGGTGATGGCGGCCACGGGCAGACCGGGGCTGGCCAGCTCGAGGGTGCGGTGGTGCAGGTGGTCGCGAGCCACGTCGGCCTCGGCGTGGGCCAGCACGGCCAGGTTGACGACCAGGCCCAGGCCCACGGTGAAGGCGCCCCCGCGGGGGTCGACCATGGGGTCGCACAGCACCATGGCCCCGGCCGAAGAGCCGGCCACCACGGCCCCGTCGTCCCAGGCCGCCACCAGGGCCTCCCACACCGGTGTCTCCTTGAGCACCGAGCGCAGGTGCAGCGGGGAGCCTCCGCAGAGGTAGACGAAGCGGGCGGCACGCACCTCGGCCGCCTTGCCCGTATCGAGGGCATCGGTCCGCTGCAGCACGTCGAGGCCCCGCACGACCCCCCCGAGGGGCTCGAACCAGGTGGATGCGCTCTGCACCGCCCGTTCCGGGTGCTCGTAGGCGGCTGCGGTGGGCAACACCAACACGTCGGACCCGCCACTGGCGGCCAACAGCTCGGCGTCGAAGTCGCAGCCCGGCTGCCACTCGTCGCCACCCACGAGGGCGAGCGGTCCGTTCACCTCCGTACCGTAGCGGGAGTGCCCGCCTGGGACTTCCCCGCTCCTGACACCGCCGACGACGACGGCCTCGTCGGGGTGGGGGCCGACCTGGAACCCGAGACGTTGCTCCGCGCCTATCGGGCGGGCCTGTTCCCCATGCCCCTGTCGATCCGGCGCGGTCACGACCTGCTGGGGTGGTGGTCGCCCGACCCCCGGGCGGTCCTTCCCCTCGACGGCCTGCGGGTGAGCCGCTCGCTGCGGCGATCGTGCCGGCGCTTCGAGGTGCGCCTGGACACCGCCTTCACCGAGGTCATCGAGGCCTGCGCCGACCCGGCCCGCGACGGCACGTGGATCTCCCCGGACATCCGCCGGGCCTACGTCCGCCTCCATCGTCTGGGGTGGGCCCACAGCGTGGAGGCGTGGGATCCTGCAGCCGGGCTGGTCGGCGGGCTCTACGGCGTGGCCATCGGGGGCCTCTTCGCCGGGGAGTCCATGTTCCACCGGGCCACCGACGCGTCCAAGGTGGCCTTGGTGGGACTGGTCGAGCAACTGCGTGCCGGTGGCGCCGGCCTGCTCGACGTCCAATGGACGACGCCTCACCTGGCGTCACTCGGCGCCGTCGACCTGCCCCGGTCCCGCTACCTGGAACTGCTGGCCGA
>JAUJLZ010000138.1:0-3478 GCA_030447125.1 Acidimicrobiales bacterium | reverse complement strand
CGTCACTCGGCGCCGTCGACCTGCCCCGGTCCCGCTACCTGGAACTGCTGGCCGAGGCCGTGCGCCAGCCCCTCCCCGAGGCGTTTGGACACCCCGGGCGGAACGGGAAGGAGACCCGGTGATCCATTGCGAATCGCGTTGCTCCTTGCTCTCGCCCCCCTGGCCCTGGTCGGCTGGGCCGACGGCACCGAGCAAGGTGCGTCGCGACCACGCCGTGGCCGAGGGCTTCGGGGCCTCGGCCAGCGCTGAGGAGGCCAGCTTCTCCGTCGTGCCGTTGGCAACGGACGGGGAGGAAGCGCTGTCGGTGGTGGTCCTGCAGGGCACGACCCATCGGGCGGCCATCCCGACCGATCTCACCCTGGTGGCCTTCGTACCCGTGCTCCCTGACGTCCGCTTCGTGGTCGATGATCGGGGAGCCCAGACCCCCACGACCGGTGCCGACGGAGATCAGCAGCGGGCGTCGCTCGACGTCGGCGTCCCCCTGGAGCCGGGTCCACACAGCCTCACTGTGGTCCTGACCACCTTCGAGGGCGAGGTGGCCACATCGACGGCGCGGTACCAGGTCGAGGCCTGACGCCAGAGGTCGGCCACCACCGGTCCGAGAAGCGCCAGACGGGCGTGGGGGCAGGGGGAGCGACCGCCGGTGCCGGGCGGGGCCAGCACGCCTCGACGGCGGCCACGATGGCGGCCAGCTCCGCTGGCGTGGGCCCAGCTCGTGTCACAGGCGGCTCCTCAGAGGGGGACGTTGCCGTGCTTGCGCTGGGGTCGTTCCTCGCGCTTGGTGCGCAGCATCTCCAGGCCGGCCACCAGTTTGATCCGTGTCTCCGCCGGGTCGATGACGTCGTCGAGGTAGCCCCGCTCGGCCGCCACCCAGGGGTTGGCTTCGCGCTCGGCGTACTCCTCGACCAGCTCGGCCCGGCGGGCGGCAGGGTCGGCGGCGGCAGCGAGCTCCCGGCGATGCACGATCTCCACCGCGCCCTGGGGGCTCATCACGGCCAGCTCGGCCGAGGGCCAGGCGACGGCCAGGTCGGCTCCCACCGACTTGGATCCCATCACCACGTAGGCGCCGCCGTAGGCCTTGCGCAGGATCACCTGGATCGAGGGCACGGAGGCTTCGCTGTAGGCGTAGAGCAGCTTGGCCCCGTGGCGGATGATCCCACCGTGCTCTTGGCCCACGCCGGGCAGGAAGCCGGGGACGTCGACGAAGGTGACAAGGGGGATGTTGAAGGCGTCGCACGTGCGCACGAAGCGCGCCCCCTTCTCCGATGACTCGATGTCGAGCACGCCACCGAGGACCTCGGGCTGGTTGGCCACCACGCCCACGACGTGGCCGTCGAGGCGGGCGAAGCCGCACACCAGGCTTCGGGCCCAGTGCGGGTGGTACTCGACGAAGTGGCCGTCGTCGACCACCACGTCGATCACCTCCACCATGTCGTAGGGGGTGTCGGCCCCGTCGGGCAGGAGGTCGACGAGCTCGGGGCAGCGACGGGCGGGGTCGTCCTCGGGAGCGAACCAGGGCGGGGCTTCGAGGTTGTTGGCGGGCAGGAAGCTGAGCAGCTCGCGCACGGCGTCCAGACAGGCCTTCTCGTCGGGGGCCACGAAGCTGGCTACGCCCGACTTGCTGGCATGGGTCATGGCCCCGCCCAGCTCCTCGAGGGTGACCTCCTCGCCCGTCACCGTCTTGACCACATCGGGACCGGTGATGAACATGTGCGAGGTCTCGCGGACCATGAAGATGAAGTCGGTCAACGCCGGGCTGTAGACCGCTCCCCCGGCGCAGGGCCCGAGGATCACGCTGATCTGGGGGATGACTCCCGAGCAGGCCACGTTGCGCCGGAAGATGCCGCCGTAGCCGGCCAGGGAGACCACGCCTTCCTGGATGCGGGCGCCGGCGCCGTCGTTGAGCCCGATGAGCGGGGCCCCCACCGACGCGGCCAGGTCCATGACCTTGTGGATCTTCTCGGCGAACACCTCCCCCAGGGCCCCGCCGAAGACGGTGAAGTCCTGGGAGAACAGGAACACCTTGCGGCCGTCGACCGTGCCCCAGCCGGTGATCACGCCGTCGGTGTAGGGGCGCTCGTCGAGGCCGACCCCCTCGGCCCGGTGGCGGGCCAGCATGTCGGTCTCCTGGAAGGACGCCTCGTCGAGCAGGTAGTCGATTCGCTCGCGGGCGAGCATCTTTCCCCGGGCGTGCTGGCGCTCCACGGAACGGGGGGAGCCGGCGTGGCGGGCCGCCTCCTTTCGCTCGGCCAGATCCTCCAGCAGCTCTTTGAGGGGACGGCTCACCGTGGGCAGACTATCCCCGCCGCTCCCCGCCTTCCCTGTGCGGCGGCACCAGTCGGTTGGGGTAGTCCAGGCGCCGGCAGATGTCGACGAAGTCCGGGGTCGGGCCCCGCCAGCACCAGTCGTCGACCGTCCCCACCTCGCAATCGGTGCGCAGGGTGGCCAGGGTCTTGAACAACAGGGCCTGGGGGCGCTGGGCGGCCAGGGTGGCGGCCAGGGCGGGTGAGTTGCGCACGGTGACCTCCCACTGGCCGGCGGCGGCGGGGATGGCTTCGAGATGGCGGTAGTGGGCCAGCACGGCGGCCGCCGACTTGGCCCCCCAGCCGGCCAGCCCGGGGAAGCCGTCGGCGCTGTCGCCCACCAGGGCCAGGTAGTCGGGGATCGACTCGGGCGCCACGCCGAACTTGGCTCGCACGCCGTCGGCGTCGTAACGCAACCGCCGGCGACGGTCGAACTGGACGACCTTGCCGCCCACGCACTGGGCCAGGTCCTTGTCGGGGGTGCACACCAGCGCCTCCTCGACCCGCTCGTCGGCGGCGGCCACCGCCCCGGCCGAAGCCAACGCGTCGTCGGCCTCGTCCTCGACCATGGCCCACACGGCCACACCCAGGGCCCCCAGCGCCTCTTCCAGGAGGGGGAACTGGGCCTTGAGGTCGGCGTCGATACCCGAGCCGTCCTTGTACCCGGGCCACAAGTCGTTGCGGAACGACTCGATGACGTGGTCGGTGGCCACCCCCACGTGGGTGGCGCCGTCGTCGAGCAGGGCGAGCATGGAGGCCACCACCCCTCGCGTGGCGGCCACCTCCTCGCCGGCGGTGTTGCGATGCGAGGGCACGCCGTAGAAGTGGCGGAACAGCTCGTAGGTGCCGTCGACCAGGTGGACCCGCACGTCCGCCAGCTTGCCAGGCCGTGCGCCTCCACCTCCCGACCAGGAGACGAAGTCGCTCAGGTTCTGAGGAGAGGCTGTCGATACCAGATCAAGCGGGCCACCGCGGCGCGCCAGAAAGGTTGGGACCAATGGAACAACGCAGGCGCGAGCCACTACGAGCTGATCGGCCGTCAGCACCGTCCGAGCGGGCATGGGGTGAGGAGGGCAACGAGGTGCACATGGGCGATGACCGAGCCTCCTACAGGCCGCCCGCCCAGGGACCGGCACCCGAGACGTACAACGCCACGCCCGGTGTGGTGATGGGAG
>JAUJLZ010000137.1 GCA_030447125.1 Acidimicrobiales bacterium | reverse complement strand
GGGCACAGCGCTCGCACTTCAGCCCCACCTCGGTGCGGGTCATGCACTTGGGGCAAATCGCCTGCTCGCAATCGACGCAGGTCAATCGGGTGGTCTCGCCGTGGCGCTCGCACTTGAGGGTCTGGGTCACCATCCCCCGTGACCGCTCTGGGCTCCCGGTGGGGCGCCCTGTGTCCATCTGCCCCCCCACATGGTCGGTCACTCTAGCGGACCGCACCGTTGAGCGAACGGCGTCCACCTGCATCTTTTGGTCAAGAGGACTAGCTGCTCTTTGCAGTTAGTCAGGGCGGCCGACGGGGCCAATGCCAGTCGCCTCCATGACCGACCGCCTTGCGGTCGAGGCCGGGGCGGTCCACCATCGTGCATGGCTGACATCGTCGATACCTCACCTGCGTTCGATGCGTTCGCGCGGGTCGCGTTCCTGGAAAGCCCGGCGATGCGCGAACGGCTGTGGATCGATCGCTACGAGGGCGCCCACCCCGACGTCTTCGCTGCCTACTACGACGGCCACGGGACGACCGAGGGACGGGCAGGGGTCGTGCGTGACCTGTCGACTGTTCGTACCCGCGTCCGTGCTGCGGTCCCCGTCGAACGCCGGCTCATCGAGGAGATGGAGCCGGCCGTGCAAGCGGCCTTGGGCCTGCCGGCGAGCCCTGCTCCCCGACATGTGCTGTTGGTGGGCTCGTTCTCCACTGACGCCGATGTGGGCCGCCTCGACGACGAGGTCACGTTGTTCCACTGCCTCGAATGGTTCCACGAGGAGGAGGGCATGCGGCTGCTCATCGCTCACGAGGACACCCACGCCTGGCACGAGATCGCCCTCGGCTCAGCCCCACCCGAGGACGACGCCGCCTGGCTCGCCTTCTACGAGGGGATGGCCATCAAGGCCACCCGCACGGTCGTGCCCGATCGACCCGAAGTGGAGTACTTCTGGTACGGCCACGGTGGCTTCGCCGACTGGCTCCCGTGGTGCGAAGAACACCGGGACGACCTCCTGACCCGCTTCGCCGACGATCTCGACGACCCCGCGGCCGTGGAGACGTGGTTCGGCGCCGGCCTCGTCGACAACCGTTGGCGCGTGGGCTACTACGTCGCCGACCAGCTGGTCCGCCAACTCGACCAACCCCTGCCTGACCTCGTGGCCATGTCCGTAGACCAAGGCCGGTCGGCCATCCGAGCGGCGCTGCAGGTCTGAGGCGCCCGAGGGGCCGCCGTGGCTATTGGAACGGCCCGGCCTGCTCGTCGACGCAACCCGAGCGCAGGGCGGCGAAGGCGTCGTCGATGTCGTCGCCCCACAGGTCGGCGCTCGACAGTCGCAACCCGTACTGCTGGAGGGCAAGAGCAGTGGCCAGCAGCGTGTCCTCGTCGAAGCAGGTCAGCCCCTCGGCGGCCAGCGCCTCTTCGACCTCCTTCTTGGCGCCAGCCAGGCGCTCGGGGAGATCGGCCCTGACCAGGACCGTGCGTGGACCGATGCGCAGCGCCGCGACCACGTTGCGCCCGACCAGCAGCGTGGGCCGCTCCACGTGGAAGCGGGGGGAGTGGCCGGCGGCCTCGTTGCGGGCGAAGCTTCGCAGCACGCTGGCGTCGTCGACAGCCGGGCCGGTGGGCTCGACCAAGGGCGGGACGAAGGGGTCATCCATGAGGTCAGACGACCTCGAGGCTACGCAGCATGTCGACCGAGATGCGTTCGATCATCCCCGTGGCCGACGCCAGCTCCAGTCGCCCACCGCGGTCGAACGATCGGGCCGTCCCCCGGGTCTCGCCCTTGGGCAGGAGACGCAGCTTCACCCGCCGATCGATCAGCAGGCAGCGGCGTTCGTAGGCTGCGGCCGCCGCCTCGGGCCCCTCGGCGAGGGTGGCGGCCACGTCGTCGACAGCGCCGACGACGGCTTCGAGCAGGGCCTCCCGCCGCTGCGGTTCCTCGAGGCCGAGGAGAGCCAGGTCGATCCGTAGCGTGGCCACGGCCGCCCGCACCTCACCGGGCCCGAGTTGGACCTCGACCTTGGCGCTGGCCACGACGTCCTGGGTGGCGGCGTCGACCACGTCGTCGGGCCACCACGTCGCCAGCTCCCGATCGGCCACGACGCCTTCGATGCCCTGAGCCAGTCCCAGGCCCGCCACCAGCCAGACCACGTCGGCCTGCTCGGGCGACAACGGTGGGCGCAGCACCATGGCCATGGTGAGGGTCGAGGCGGCGGGGTGGTCCCAGGAGCGCCCGAGTCGGCCCAACGCGCTGATCTCCTGGTCGACGATGACCGTGGCGCCTGCGGGTGCGTCCTCTTGACGGGCCCAGGCCCCGGCCATGGCCCCGGCCGACACGACCACCGGGAACTGGCGCATCGGGCGGCCGTAGCGATCGGTCGTCTCGGGCGGCCCGCCCACGGCGTCACTCATTTGCTGGTCCGAGGGATCAGCCGATCGATGCGCCAGCCACTGGCCTCCTCGGTCAGCTCCACCGAGGCGAAGGGCAGCCCGGGGAGCTGCAACGCGGCGGGCGGCGGTGACACGAGCAGCACCCGCGCCGTCCCTGCCCCGCTGCTCGGGGTGTCGGCATCGAGCTCGGCCTCGAGCGTGTCGAGGTCGTTGCCGGCGAGGTCGGCCCGCAAGCCGTTGACCAGGTCGGTGAGGAACTCTTCACGCTCGGCCGTGGCCGCAGTGCCGTCTCGCAATCGAGCCGCGAGGGCCTGGTCCAGGCCCCGGGTCGCCCCGAGGCGCAGCACCATGGTCTGCCCCTCGCTCGAGAGCAACTCCCAGACCCTGTGGTGCTCTCCCCAGGCCACCGCGTCGACGAACGCCTTGGCCACCTCCTCGGGCGCCTGGGGCAGCCCGGTGCCAGTCAAGGGCGTTCCCAACCCAACGAGTAGAGGAAGTCGCGCACCGAGATGCGCTGCGGCCCCTGCAGGGCATCACCGATGGCCTGGTCAAGGGCTCGGTCGGCGCCCTCTCGGACCTCCTCGTCCTCCAGGCGCCGGTGGGCGTCGAAGCGAGCGCGGAGCCCGGGCTCGAGCAGTTCGGTGGGCAACTCGATGAGGATCGAAAGCTCGGCCTCGATGACGGCGCGCGCCTCCTCGAAGGTCAGCGTGGCCGAGGCCAGGGCCAGCTCCACCAGGCTGGAACGACGACGATTTTCGGTGGGCAGGGCGAGGAGGGCGTTGAGGCGCTCTTGGAGCAACGCCCTCCTCTCTTCGGCGCCGACGTCGACCAGCAGAGCGACGAAGTGCTCGGCGCGGGACAGGCCCGGCGCCAACGACTCCAGTTCCTTTTCGCCACGCTCCAGGCTGGCGTAGGACTGGCGCCAGGCATCAGCGTGCATGCGGGGGTCGAACATGGCCACGGCGTCCTCGAACGAGGCCAGGGCCCGGCGCAGGTTGGTGAGACCCCCCCGGCCCGACCAGGCCAGGCCCAGGTTGTGCTTGACCAGGGCGTGTTGGAACGGAAAGGCCAGGCGGGTGAACACCGTCAGCGACTCCCGGAAGGCGTCGATGGCCTCGCTCAACAGCCGAGGCCGCTCCTCGGGTTGGCGCGTGGCCAAGGCGCTGTAGGTCACGCCGAGGCTGTGCTGGACCAGGCCGAGGTGATAGGGCGCTTCCTCCGGATCGAGCTCGTCGGCCGCTTGGCGGAAGTCGGCCAGGGCGGCCTCGAGGCTCTCGTCGGTGCCCATGGCAGCCCGGGCCGAGCCGCGGGTGTGGAGGGTGGCGACGCGCCCCCGCCGGCCCTCGGCCGAGGTGGTGTCGAACAGCTCAGCCGCCTCGTCGCACGCGCCGACCGCCTCTTCCAGACGTCCGAGCTCACTACGGGCCAGGCCCAGGTTGTTGAGCACCCCAGCCCGCTCGTCGTCGCGGCTGCGGCCCTCGAGCAGTTCGGCGGCCTTCTCGAAGAGCCCGACGGCCCGTTCCCGATCGCCCAGCGCCCGCCGGGCGGCTCCGGCACCGTTGAGCACCCGGGCGTGCTCGATCGGGTCGAAGCGGGGGTCGAACAGGGCTGCGGCGATGTCGAAGAACTTCAGCGCCTTGCGCATGTTGGCTTCGGGACTGCCACCGGGTGCCTCGGCATGGGCCAGACCGAGTCGGTAGGCCAACGCACCGTGCTCGTGGGGGCGCGTGGCGCGCGGTGTGCGGGCAAGCTGCGCTTCGAGATCGGCGATCGCCCGCTGGCGAGTCCCCGCCCCGGACTGGCGGGTGTCGGCTTCAGGTGCCATGGCTCAGGCGGACTGTACGTCGATGGGGCCCGGGGGGGCAACGAGATCGTTGACGTAGCGCAGTACCTCGTGCACGGCCACCTCGACGGCGGCGACAACCGGCGGCGTCATCTCCTCGCCCACGGCATCGGGATCGATGATCTGACACCCCACCATCAACACCGTGGGTGGGAGCACGCCGAGGGCCTTGGCCAACATCATGACCCGCTCGGGCGTGGCCATGTGCATGTCGGCCAGAACATCGTTCTTCTCGTCAAAGCTCAGCTGGTGGACGTCGACCACCTCGGGCTCGATCAACATCACGGTCCCGTGCGAGCGCTGGTGATCGACGGCGTCGACCACCACCAGCGCGTCCCACCCTTCCTGCAACTCGCTGAGCAGAGCGAGCCCGGCGATGCCCGTCTCCACCACCTTGACCCCCTCAGGCAGGCAGGTGCGCTCCAGCCGTCGGGCCACCTCGACACCAAAGGCGTCGTCACAGCGCAACACGTTGCCCACCCCGGCGATCAGGATCCTCACAGCGCTCCCCCCGACGAGGCCGGGTCGCCACCGTGGGCGGGGCTCACGCGACGGCGCCCATCGTCGTCTCCGCGATCCGCAAGGCGTAGCCCTTGACGACCCACCAGGTCAGGTACTCCTCGAGCTCGGCCCACCCCTTCTCGTCGACGGAGTCCCGCCAGTGCTCCAGACGCCGGTCGACCTGGGAGTAGACCAGGCGGTCAAGTGCGGCCACGGTACGCCCGTCGTCGCCCAGCAGGTAGTCGCCGGCACCGATGCGAACCTCGGCGGCGATCCTCGACGCCTCGACCTCCAGCTCCTCGAGATCAGAAGCCGTGCCCTCGACCGCGCCCAGGACGAGGCCGGCGTCGTCCTCCTCCACCCGGCGCAGGCAGTACCCGTCGATCGACGCCCCTCCGGCCCAGATGCCGATCTCGGGAATGGGCTGGGAGGCCCGCTGCTCGCCCACCGACTTGTCGATGTAGCGCTTGGCCAGCGGCGTCAGCGGGTGCGCCTGGGCGAGGGCACGAGCGCGGTAGACCAGTTCGTCGGAATCCAGGCTCATCGGCGGGAGGTGATCTCTACGGAGACGGGACCAGCTTCGGGAGCGGCCACGCACTCGAGATCAGCCTTGGCCGGATCGACTTCGGCCGGCGGATCCAACAGCTCGAGCCGGCGAAAGTTGGGCCAGTGGTTGCGCAGCGCCGCCTCAACCCCGTAGGTGAGGGTGGCCGATGAGCTGGGACAGCCGTCGCAGGTCCCCAACATGCGCACCGCCACCACCCCATCCTTCACGTGGTCCACCTCAAGGGCACCACCATGTGACTCCACCAAGGGGCGGACCTCGGCCAAGGCAGCCTCCACGGCCTCGGCGGCCTCCGCTTCCAGCGCTGGACCCTCGCCCAACCCGTAGGTGGCCAACATCGTTCCCGCCACCTCGTCGCTGGCCACGCTGTTGAGGAACAAGTCGCCTCGCCAACCCCGGACCATCTCCACCAAACGACCGAGGCCGTCACGATGGAAGACATCAACCCAGTCGAGGAGCTCCTCGACCTGGCGCACCACCGCGGGGTCAGGGTGAGCCAACAGATCGTCGACCGCCAGCTCGATCTGACCCCAGATGGCGG
>JAUJLZ010000136.1 GCA_030447125.1 Acidimicrobiales bacterium | reverse complement strand
TCGCCCGACCGCTCGCTCACCGGGACCACGGCGAGTGGCTCCACCCGAGGTCGTCCGCGAGGGTCGAGCAGCCGGGCCCGGAACGGCGCGGGCAGATCGAGCTCGACCATGAGGACGTCCTCGTCGAACTGGGAGGCGCGAGCCACCAGGCTGCCCGTGGCGTCGAACGCCGTGGATGCCCCGTCGAAGACCAGCTCGTCTTGTCCCCCCACCTGGTTGACCGACACCAGGGCACACCCGGCGTCGACCGCCCGAGTGGCGAGCATGCGCTCCCGCTGCTCCTGTCGTCCGGCGTGGTAGGGCGAGGCGTTGAGGTTGAGGACCACGGTGGCACCACCAGACGCAGCCCGGGCCACCGGGCCGGTGGGGTTCCAGGCGTCCTCGCAGATCGACAGCCCCACAGGCACGCCGGCGATGGAGAACAGCACCGGCTCGCCCTCCCCCGGACGGAAGTACCGCTGCTCGTCGAACACCGAGTAGTTGGGCAGGTGGCGCTTGCGGTAGATCCCGAGGACCTGCCCGGTGGCGCACACGGCGGCGGCGTTGTGGAGGTCGTAGCCGGTGTCGACGAAGCCGACCACGGCGGCGCAGCGCCCGCTCCCGGCGGCCACGGCGTCGAGGGCACGACGGTTGTCGGCCACGAAGCCGGGCTTGAGCAGGAGGTCTTCAGGGGGGTAGCCGGTGATGGCCAGCTCGGGGAACACGGCGACGTCGCAGCCGCCGGCGTCGGCCCGTCGGAGAGCAGCGAGGATGCGCTCGACGTTGCCGTCGAGGTCGCCCACCACCGTGTTGAGCTGGCAGGCGGCGACACGCAGGACCTGCACAGGGGCGAGCCTAACGAACGGCCACGGGCTGCCCAGCGATCCCCCCAGGTGCCACCGGCCAGACTGGGGACGTGACCGGAACCGGGAGTGGCGTCGGCCTGCGCCACCTCTGCGACCTCGACGAGGCCCTCGAACGATCGGCCGCCCCGGCGGCGGTGCGGATGGGTGTCGAGCGCCTGGAGGCGGCCCATCCAGGCTTGGCCCGCGCCCTCGACCGGGACGCCGAGCGCCGCAGCGTCGTCTTGGCCGTCCTCGCCGCCAGCCGGTCGCTGACCCAGTTGCTCGAGACCGACTCTGGGGCACTCGGGGTGCTGGACGCTCTCGACCGCCGTCCGTCGCCTCCCCAGGGCGACGCCCTCGACGAAGAAGCGCTACGGCGCTGGAAGGCCCACGAGTACCTGCGCATCGCCGGGCGCGACCTCCTCGGCCTCGACGACCTCCCCGTCACCGCGGCGGCGCTCTCGGCGCTGGCCATCGACGTCCTGGCCGCCAGCTGCGCTCTGGCGGGCACGGATGACCTGGTGGTCGTGGCCATGGGCAAGCTCGGCGGGGGCGAGCTCAACTACGCCAGCGACGTCGACGTCATGTTCGTGGGACCCGACGACGCCCGCGCTGAGGTCACCACCGCCGTGCGCGAGGCGATGCGCATCGCCCGGCGGTGCTTCCGGGTCGACGCCAACTTGCGGCCCGAGGGCCGGGACGGTCCGCTGGTGCGCACCCTGGCCTCGTACCGGGCCTACTGGGAGCGCTGGGCCAGCCCTTGGGAGTTCCAGGCGCTGCTCAAGGCCCGCCCCGTGGTCGGGCCGCCGGAGCTGGCCGCCAGGTTCGCCACGGCGGCCGGCGAGGCCCTGTGGGGCCGGGTGCTCCCTCCCGACGACCTCCGCTCGCTGCGGGCCATGAAGGCCCGTACCGAGGCCGAGGTGGCCCGCAAGGGCCTCGACGGGCGGGAGCTCAAGCGGGGGTCGGGTGGCATCCGTGACATCGAGTTCGCCGTCCAGCTCCTGCAGCTGGTCCACGGCCGCCACGACCGCGCCCTGCGCTCACCCACCACGCTCGACGCCCTGGCCGAGCTGGCGGCGGCCGGTTACCTCGACGGCGACGACGCCGTCACCCTCGGGGTGGCCTACCGCTTCCTGCGCACCGTGGAACACCGCGTCCAGCTCGTCGACGAACGCCAGCTCCACGAGGTACCGGCTGACCCCGGCGAGCGCGAGCGCCTGGCCCGGGTCCTCGGCTTCCGTGGATCGCCGGAGGCGACGGCCCTGGCCACCTT
This sequence comes from Acidimicrobiales bacterium, assembly GCA_030447125.1. The sequence continues at coordinate 3,733 of JAUJLZ010000136.1, read as the reverse complement.
CGATGCCGCCCTGGCCCGGTGCCGGGCCACCGTGCGCTCCGTGCACGAGCGGGTGTACTTCCGGCCCCTGCTCGAGGCCTTCTCCGGCGCCACCGAGGGTCCCCTCAGCGCCGAAGCCACCGAGGCCCGCCTGTCGGCCTTTGGCTTCACCGACGCCGAGCGGACCCGCCAGGCCGTGCGAGAGCTCACCCGGGGCCTGACCCGGTCCTCCCGGCTCATGGACCAGCTCCTGCCCCTGCTCCTCGGTTGGCTGGCCGACAGCCCCGATCCCGACCGGGGCCTGCTCGGCCTGCGCACCCTGGCCTCGAGCCCGACGCTGAGCTCGGAGCTGGTCCGGGCCTTCCGGGAATCGGCCGAGACGGCCCGGCGCCTGTGCCTCGTGCTGGGCACGAGCCCGTTGCTGGCCAACCTGGTCCGCCACAACCCCGACCTCATCTCCACCCTCGGCGACGACCGGGACCTGTCCGAGCGCCCTCATGACGAGCTCCGTGACCGGGCTGCCAGCTCCTTGCGCTGGCGTCAGGCCGGTGGTCACAACGCCGGTCTGAAGCGCTTCAAGGAGCGAGAGCTGGTGCGCATCGCCGTGCGCGACCTGATCGGTCTGGCCGAGGTGGAGGCCATCGCCGTCGAGCTGACCGCCCTGGCCGAAGCGACCCTCGAGGCCGCGGTGTCAGCCCTCGAACCGGGGGTGGCCTTCAGCGTGGTCGCCCTCGGCCGCTTCGGGGGCGCCGAGCTCTCCTACGCCAGCGACCTCGACGTGGTCTTCGTCTACGACGGCCACGAGGCCGCCGACGTCGTCGAGGGCGAGCGCGTGGCCACCGCGATGATGCGGCTGCTGAAGGGCACCACGCCCGCGACCCGGATCTACCGTCTCGACGCCGACCTTCGCCCCGAGGGCCGTCAGGGCGCCCTGGCCCGCAGCCTCGACGGCTACCGGACCTACTTCGAGCGATGGGCGGCGCTGTGGGAGCGCCAGGCCATGTCCCGGGCCCGTCCGGTGGCCGGCGACGTCGACCTGGGCCAACGCCTGGTCGACCTCCTGGGGCCGGTCGTGTGGGGCGAGGGGCTGGACGACGAGGACGTGCGCGAGATCCGGCGCATGAAGGCCCGCATCGAGCGCGAGCGAATCCCGGCCGGCGAGGACCCCCAGTTCCACCTCAAGCTGGGACGGGGATCGCTCTCCGACATCGAGTTCTGCGCTCAGCTCCTGCAGCTGCGACACGGCGTGCGCTCCCCGGGGACGATGAGGGCGCTGGCGGAGCTCGTCGACGCCGGCGTCCTGGCCACCGCTGACGCCACCGTGCTGGGCGAGGCCTACCGGTTCTGCGAACGCACCCGCAACCGCCTCTACCTGGTGCGCGGGGACCGGGCCGACGCCCTGCCCCAGGCCAGCGACGAGCTGGCCCGCCTGGCCCGCTCGCTCGACACCGCCCCCGTGGAACTGCGTGAGCACTACCGCCGGGTCACCCGCCGGTCCCGAGCCGTGGTGGAGCGCCTGTTCTACGGACGCACGTCTTGAGACACGCCCTCGGGGTCGCCCGGGCCGTGGCCCTTTTCGGGGCCTTGTTCGTGACCCTGTTCGTGGCCCTGTTCGTTGCCCTCGGAGTGGCCGTGGGACCGGCGGCTGACCCGGCCCTGGGCCAGAGCGCGCCTCCCGAGGCGGCCACGACCACGTCGAGCTCCGTGCCGCCCACGGAGGTCAGCGACGAGCCCACCTCCCTGCCTCCCATCGGCGAGGACGAGTCCGGTTCGCCTGCGGTCTTCGTGATCCTCTCACTCACAGGGACAGCGGTCGCCCTGGCCATCATGGCCGTCACCTGGATCCGCACCCGCCCCAACTGAGGTGACGCCCGAAGGGGGCGCGACCTCTTCCAGCGCGGCCGGTGGGGCCTGGGCCGGCGACGGCCACCACCCGGCGGCCACCCCGGCCTGCAGCGCCGCCCCCCGGGCTGCGGCCTCCCCGGCGCGCGAACGCCACACCGTGGTCCCATGCTTGACCCCGACGTCCGCCTTGGCCCCCAACCACTGCCGGCTCCGGCTCCCACCGCCGAAGACGACCAGCCGAGACGGGGCGCCGACCAACGCCCCAGCCCGGCCCACCGCGTCCCAGGTCTGGCCGGCCAACGATCGCAGCACCCCCTGCCAGACCTCCCCCGGCGATCCGGGCGGCAGCTCCGGCCGTCGGCCCTCGAGCACGGCCGCCACCAGTTCGGTGACGTCCACGACAGGGTCCCCGGCCGCCGCCGCCTGGCGGTCAAGCTCGACGGCCGGCTGCCCGAGGAGCCCGCTCACCGCGTCGATGACGCGACCGGCACGGGCGGCGCCGGCCAACAGCGCCCACCCGTCGCCCTCGGGGCGCACGGTCAGCGCCACCCGCAGGGCCAGGGCCCGGTCGAGGTCGGGCAGCTCGTCGGCGGTGGCCACGACCGACTCGGCCGTCCCCACCGAGTTCCCGAAGTCGCCGGGCCGAGCGCCCGAACCGGAAAGGGCGGCCAGGTGGTCGTGGCCGGCGAGGGTGACGGCCACGCCGGCCCGAAGCCCGGACCACGAGGCGCCCGCGGCCGACACCCGTCCCAGCACCGCACCTGCCGCCTGCACGGGGGCGAACACCTCCACGCCGATGCCGAGCGCCAGGGGCACCTCGGGCCACCAGGCCCGTCGGGTGATGTCGTAGCAGCCCGTGCGTGCGGCCAGGGAGTGGTCGGTGACCTGGACGCCCGTGAGGGCGAACAGACAGAGCTCAGGGACCCCGAGCCAACGCTGCACCCCGGACGCGCCCTGGCTCAGCGACCAGCCCAGCTTGGCCACCGATGACACCGTGCGCAGACGTTGGCCGATGCGCCTCGCCAGTTCATCGCCGAAGCGCTCCTCGAGGACGGCGACGGTCTCGGCCCCCCGGGGATCGTGCCAGGCGATGACGGGAGCCAGTGGGAGGCCGCCACGGTCGAGAGGCGCACCGCTCTCCGCCATCCCGGTGATGCCGACCCCGACCACGTCGTACCGGTCGTCACCCACCTCGGCCAGCAACTTGGCCACCACCCCCCAGAGCACGTGGGGCCCCATCTCCACCCGGTCAGGGCCGTGTCGAAACGGCGTCGTCGCCGCCGAGGAGGCGACCTCCACCCCCTGTGGGTCGATCAACAGGGCCTTGCAACGGGTGGTGCCCAGGTCGAGGCCGAGCAGGACCGGTGCGCCCACGCGCACCAGTCCAGCACGCAACCAGGGTGTGGAGGTGCCCGGACGGCCGCGACGGCAATAGCCTCGGGGAATGGACGTTGATCCCTACCTCTCGGCCGACGTGAAGATGCGATCGGACCGTTCGCCACGCCCCGGTGAAGCCACCGTGGAGAACCCCGAGGGGGTAGGAGCGGAGGGCGCAGCGATCCTGGATGACGCCGCGACCGGCGAACCCCTCGGCTCGCGTGCTTCGAGTCCCAGCGATGTCGCCGTACCCACCAGCGGCGGCGATCTGGCCCGGACCAAGGCCTACTTCACCAAGGCCGGCTTCGAGGTGCACGCTCCCATCGGCCTGGCCTTTGCCATCGGCAACCGCAAGTCGCGCTTCGAGACCTTCTTCGGCCAGTCGCTCGTGCTCAACGACGACATCCTGGGAAACCCGGTGACCCTCGAGGACGGAGGGCGAGACCTTCCGCTCGAGCCCCTGCCCGACGAGATCCGGGAGATGGTGGAGTCGATCACCCTGCCCGAACCGCCCGACCTCACCTTCGGCGTC